>CATLPS010000036.1 GCA_950054535.1 uncultured Chlamydiae bacterium
TTTTTCTTTTTTGAAGTAATTAATTTCTTTGCTTTTTTTTGTTCAAAATAAAACTTATTTTGACAGTTTTACTACAATACTTCTCAGTGTAAAAGTCTTAATGAAAGATTAATCGTAAGGTTTACATTCAATAGGGTTAAAAGAATTCTTTAATTCCACGTTTTTTTTATTTTCCTATTATCTATTTCATTTAAAAAAGAATTTCTTATTGACTTTGCCCGATCCTATAGTTATTGAGCATAAAATAAGATCTGTAACTACCCAAATGACAAAACCTCTTCAGTTTCTATTAGAAACCATCAAAGATTCGATATAGGAAAAGGGAGAAATTTGTGATACTGCATACTTTCAAATCATAAGCATGATTCTTAGCTTCTGAGGAACAAGATATTTCTTTGCAGCCATGATCTACTTTTTGTTTTTGTCTTGTTCTTCTACTGCTTCAATGACTGCATCCATACAACAGTTAACTCCTGTGGTTAGTAAGAAAGCTGCAAGATAACCAGTTCCTGGCACCGGAACAACATATAAGAACAGACCGCAAAGAGCTCCTGTAACTCCCACTACCATTTTGAAAGGAACCTTAATTTCAATTTTTTCATCTTCTTTATCATGACCGTGTTTAGCTTGGAATAATTGGAACTCTACTTCTGTATCAAATTTTATTCCAGTTTCAAAACACATCGCTCTATATTCGGCTCGATGATCAAAGCGTACTTTTTTTTTCTTAAACATCTTTCTTAGCTCTTTTTCATGTTTTGAGCTAACTTTATGACCTGTCTTTCTAACTTCCTTAAAAACTTCAGTTAGGCAATTATCAATATCAAACTTTTGATTAGAATAAGCTTCTATTTCTTTTTTCAATTCCCACATGACTTCGATAAGATTTTTTCCATCCATCTTGTCTAAATATTTCTTTCCTTTTTCAGCTAATTTAACGATTCTATAGGTCGTAGCTACATCATTAAATTCAATTGCCTGTAAATTAGCAGGTGGAAAAATGGCTATAGTGAAAGCACAGAGAACAAGAGAAAGACCAAGTTTATTAATAGTAGAATATCGAGGGAGATAGCGCATATTATCCTTGCAGTTGTAATTAAATTTCTATTTTTTTTTAAATAATAAACAACCTGTTTATATATAAATAAAATATAAGTGATTGTATAAATTAAAACGCATAAATAACGAATTAAATAAGCTGAATCTAATAAAGTCATAACTAATCTATAATCAAATTATATTGTTTAAGTGATAAATCTCTACTTTTCAATTTTTTTTGCTCTATTCATTATCTAATCTATTGACTCGTCAGTTTTTTTCTTTTTTGAAGTAATTAATTTCTTTGCTTTTTTTTGTTCAAAATAAAGCTTATTTTGACAGTTTTACTACAATACTTCTCAACGTAAAAGTCCTAATGCCATTACTATGAATGTATGTCGAAGCGTATAAAAATAATTTTGTCCTATTCGTCCATTTGTTCACATGCAACTGTTTCTGGATTTTTTTTAGCTATTAAGTCTTTAATTAAGCGGGTTCGAGTAGACCTTGAATGAATTGCTCATGGTCGAATGGCTGCAAGTCTTCTATCCCTTCTCCCGTTCCAATGAATTTAACCGGAATAGCTAGCTCGCGCGCAATGGCAACGACAATGCCCCCTTTGGCTGTACCATCTAATTTTGTTAAGATGAGACCTGTAATAGGGGTAACTTGGTGAAACTGTTTGGCCTGCTCAATCGCATTTTGCCCGGTAGTTGCATCCAGGACTAGTAGCGTCTCATGAGGGCCAGAGCCGGACGCTTTTTGACAAGAGCGCTTGATTTTGGCTAGCTCTTGCATTAAAGGAGCTTTATTATGCAACCGGCCTGCAGTATCGATCAAAACAATTTCGCAGCCTCGCGCTTTGCCTGCTTGTACTGCGTCAAAAGCCACTGCAGCAGGGTCGCTGTTTGCTTGACCTTTTACATTTTCTACTTCAATGCGTTTGGCCCATGTCTCTAACTGTTCAATGGCGGCTGCTCTAAAGGTATCGGCTGCGCCCACTAATACTTTTTTGCCGTTATTTTTGAATAGATATGCAAGTTTTGCTAAAGAGGTTGTTTTGCCATTGCCGTTTACCCCGACGATTAAAATAACAAAAGGTTCTTGTTCTTTTTCAATAGAGGCAAGAGCAGCAGAAGATTGATTTAAAATGGCAGCAAGTTCTTTTTTGAGTAAATGAAGATAGTCTTGCTGTTGCGCTGAAGGGGAGGAACGATGCAATTCACGCACTTTTGCCGTCAATTCTTGCGCTGTTTTCACACCAAAGTCTGCTTCATAAAGCACTCTTTGAATTTGATCTAAGGTTTCTTCATCTATAGGGCGCTGAAAAAGTGTCTGGAGCTTGTCAAAAAAGCGGGTGCGAGTACGAGAAAGAGCCGACTTAACTTTAGTGTAGCTCGACTTAAAGAATTGAAATACCATAGGATTTTTTTCACTTACCTGTTATTTGTAGAAATTAGATTAGCATAAGAGAAGTAAAAAGGTGAAGGTTTATTAAGAGAGAAGAAAAAATGAATATTCATGAATATCAGGCAAAAAAAATCTTGCAAAACTACTGCATTCCCCTAGGTGATTTTGTGGTAGTTTCTTCGCAAGCGGAGCTTAAATCTTTTTTAAAGCAAAGCAACTGGAGCTCTGCGGTTGTAAAGGCGCAGGTTCACGCCGGCGGAAGGGGTAAAGCTGGAGGGGTAAAAATCGCAAAAAGCCCAGCAGAAATTTTAGAGGCAGGCCAAGAGCTACTTGGCAAAAAATTAGTAAACCAGCAAACGGGACCGCAAGGGATGATTTGTCAGCAAATTCTCCTATCTCCTTTAGTCGACATTAAACAAGAGTATTATTTAGGGGCGGTAATCGACCGTAATCTAGCGCAAGGGGTCTTGATCGCCTCCGCTGTAGGGGGAGTAGAGATCGAAAAAGTTGCCAAAGAGCAGCCTGAAAAAGTTTTAAAGCTGGCTATTCCTTCTACTGGGCAGTTTCGTTTTTTTGAACTACTTCGCATCATTAAATTTATGGGTTGGAAAAAAGATCTTTTTAAAGAAGCGGGCCAGCTAATCAATCAATTCATTCGCGCTTTTATAGAAACAGATGCCTCCTTACTAGAGATCAATCCTTTAGTTTTAACAAGTGAAGAAAAATTCATTGCTTTAGATGCAAAGCTCGTAGTGGATGATAATGCACTTTTTCGGCAAAAAGAGATCAAAGGCTATTTTGATGCCACGCAAGTCTCTGCTTATGAAGCAGAGGCGCAGCAACAAGAGCTAGCCTATATTCCTTTAGATGGGCAGATTGGCTGCATGGTAAATGGAGCGGGTTTGGCAATGGCAACAATGGATCTTATTCACTATTATGGGGGCAAAGCGGCTAATTTTTTAGATGTAGGTGGAAGTGCTACCCAAGAAAAAGTGGCACATGGATTTAAAATCATCTTATCCGATCCCAAAGTCAAAGCAATTTTAGTCAATATTTTTGGCGGAATCATGAGCTGCGAAACAGTGGCAGCAGGCGTCATTGCTGCAGCCAAAGAGGTAAAGATCGATCTTCCTTTAGTAGTGAGAATTGAAGGGACAAAAGTAGAAGAGGGCAGAGCGCTTTTAGCGGCAGCAGGACTTGCAACGCTAGAAATTGCTAGCAACTTAGAAGAAGCGGCAACAAAAGTTGTTGCCTTAGCCTCAAAATAGGGAAAAGGAGAAATAAGAATATGGCAATTTTAGTAAATCAAGCGACTCGCATCATTACGCAAGGGATTACGGGAAAAGCTGGGCAATTTCATACCGAAGCAGGAATGCGCTACTTTCCTAATTATGTTGGAGGAGTTACTCCAGGCAAAGGAGGAGAGACGATTTTTGATCTACCTATTTATGATACGGTAAGAGAGGCAAAGCAGCAAACCAACTGCAACGGCTCTTTGATTTTTGTGCCTGCACCTTTTGCGGCAGAAGCGATTTTAGAGGCGGAGGAGGCCGGGATTGAGCTTATTGTCTGCATTACAGAAGGAATTCCCATTAGAGATATGTTAGAGGTGAGCCAGGTGATGAAAAAGAGCCAAACCAGCCGCTTAATTGGTCCAAATTGCCCTGGTATTATTACTCCTAACCAGTGTAAAATGGGGATCATGCCTGGCTATATTCATCAACCAGGCAAAATTGGCATTATTTCTCGCTCTGGCACGCTAACTTATGAAGCGGTTTGGCAAACGACAAAACTTGGAATGGGGCAGTCTACCTGCGTAGGAATTGGAGGAGACCCTTTAAATGGCACCAGCTTTGTCGATCTGCTTCAACTTTTTGAAAAAGATCCTGCTACAGAGGCGATCTTGTTAATTGGCGAAATTGGCGGCCAGGCAGAAGAAGAGGCTGCTGATTGGATTGCCAAGCATAGCACAAAGCCAATTGCTGCGTTTATTGCCGGCCAAACAGCTCCGGCTGGCCGCAGGATGGGCCATGCGGGGGCTATCGTTTCTGGCAGCCTGGGAAAAGCAGAAGATAAGATAGCTGCTTTAAAAAAAGCGGGCGTAGCAATTTGCCTTAGCCCAGCAGAAATGGGTAAAACAGTAAAAATGGTAGTAGAAAATAGATAAAAAATGATTACTTTTTCCGGAAAAATTCCCATTCATATTCACCCTTTTTTCTTTGTGATCGTGGCTTTGATTGGATGGATGAATAGCTATACAGTTTTTGGGGTAGCCATTTGGGCTATTGTCATTGTTATTTCGCTGCTGGTGCATGAGTTTGGCCATGCTTTAACGGCGCTTTTTTTTGGGCAGCAAGCAGAAATTAGTTTAGCTGGGCTAGGGGGAATGACCTCTCGCAGCGGAGAAAAGCTAGCGCAATGGCAAGAGTTTTTCGTGGTTCTCAATGGGCCTTTAGCTGGCTTTTTCCTCTATTTTTTGCTGGTACAGATTAGCCCATTAGCTCTAAACGCTCCTTTATCCCTTCAAAATCTAATTGTAGTAGGAAAAGAGGTAAATCTTTTTTGGACGCTATTTAATCTTTTACCTGTGTTGCCTTTAGATGGCGGCCATCTTTTTCGTCTTTTACTAGAAAGCTTTTTTGGTTTTAGAGGAACGAAAGTAGCTCTTTTAGTTAGTTTTCTATTTGCAGCCGTGCTTGGCCTTGGATTAATGGTGATCCAGCAGATTTTCATGGGAGCTATCTTTTTTATGTTTGCTTTTGAAAGTTATCGCGAATGGTCAGAAATGCGCCTAATAAAGACAGAAGATAAAAATCCCAAGGTGGTGACTCTTTATCAAGAAGCATTGCAAGAGGCAAAACAAGGCCAAGAGGCAGCTGCTATTTTGAATTTTAAAAAAGTAAGAGATCAGGCCAAAGAGGGCATCGTATTTACCTTAGCCACTCAAGAGCTAGCGCGCCTTTATAGTAAACAAGGAGATTATCGCCAAGCTTATGAGCTACTTGCCCCAATCCGCAATCGTCTTTCTGTTGATTATTTAGTATTATTGCAAAACTTAGCTTATCGCATTGAGCAGTGGGAGCATTGCGCCCAAATTGGCACACTAGCTTATCAAAAAAAACCTTCAAAAGAGGTCGCTTTACTCAATGCCATGACATTTGCTATTATGGGCCAAACGAAGGAGTGCGTAGGGTGGCTGCGTTGCGCTTTTCAGATGGGAGCCGCTAATTTGCCCGAACTTATTAGAAAGCGCGAGTTTGATGCCGTCAGGCAAGAGCCTCTTTTTCAAAGCTGGGAAAAAAGCCTTTTCAAAAACTAGCTTTTATCTCATGGCTCCATTAATCCTTTTTCACAAAGAAGATCGATCAACTTAGGCAACGCTTTTTTAGCTGCTACTTTACCGGCCTCGTAGGCAAAATCATGGCGATGGGTATCAAACATGCCAAGGGTTCCCAGCTCAGGGCGAATCACAATATCTGCCCCTTGTACACAACTTTCGCTTTGCAACAAAAATTTCAGCTCTGCTGAGCGGGCCGCTACGCTAAATAAATTGTTGGGGCAAGTTTGAGGCAGCAGCTCGCTTAAGTCTACTGCTACTACTATTTTTGCCCCTAGTGCTTTTGCTGATTTGACAGGTACGGGATCTGCTACAGCTCCATCGACTAGCATGCGTTCATGTAATAAAACAGGCCTAAAAATAAGAGGAATAGCGGAAGAGGCGCGAATTGCCGGGATGAGCGGACCTGCTCCAATCGTCACTAGCTCGCCTGCAACTAGATCAGTGGCTACTGCATAAAAAGGAAAAAGAAGATCGCTAAAACAGCGGCTTTTTAAATGTTTTTTTAAAAACCTTTCTAAAGAGAGTCCTTGCGCAATTCCATAACGGCATTTACAAAGATGGATGTCTAATACATCCCATTTACGCAGCGTTTTTAATGCTTTCACTAGTTCTTTAGGGGAGTGGCCATCAGCATATAGCGCTCCTACAATACTGCCAGCGCTACAACCTACAATAGCGTCAATAGGAATAAAAGCTTTTTCTAGTTCCTCTAATACACCCAAATGCGAAACTCCTCTGGCGCCGCCACCGCCTAGAACAAGCGCTACTCGCACCTCCGTTAAAGGAGCACACTCTGGTAAAGGAGAGGGCTCAAGAGGTAGCTCAAAGCGGGTATCACATCCACATAGTAAATAACTAGAAAGCAAGAAAAAAAGAGAAAAAAAGCGCAGGCAAATAGGTGTCATGCAATGCCATTAATTGAGCGTAAAAGAGGAGATTTTTCACAGAATAGCGATTTTTGCATGTAACTGCAAACAAAAAAATAAAAATAAAACTATTAATTAAAATATTAAATATTACCCATAACTACATAATAGTTATTTTACTATACAATCATTTACCTAATCTTTAAATTGTGGATAATTTTATTTAAAAACAGTTAAAGTAAGGGAGTTTTACGATGTTAGCTATTTTTCGCTACAGTACCTTTTGCTCGATAGTAATCATGGGAGTTTTTTCTATGTCTAGCGCCTTTAGTTTACCAGAAAAATCTAGTTGGAAAAAAGTAGAAGAAGAAACTTGCTCTTTTCATTTTTCTCTCCCGCAAAAACCGCATCAAATAGAGCTGGCTATTCCTTTAAAAAATAGTGCAGAAACAGCCTCTCTAAAAATCTACTCTTCTCCTTTAACAAACCAGCGGGGAATAGTAACTTTTGCTATCTTATCCTCGCCAGCAGTTACCGATCTTTTTTTGGAGCCCTCTTTTTTTAAAGAAAATTTCTTTGATTATCTCTTTTGTTACTTTCATAGCCAGCCTACTTGTTTTATAGAAAAGCAGAGTTTTACTATTTCTAAGCAGTTATTTCAAGGCAAGCCAGCGCTATTTTTTACTGTTTGTTATGGATCTGATGAAGAGAGAAAAAAAATAGAAGGAATCGCTTTTGTAGAGCAAGAAAAGCTATATCATCTTTTTTACTTAGATAAAGAAGAAGAATATGAACCAGCAGTTTTAAAAATGCTTTTGCAAAGCTGTTTTTTAAAAAAATAAAAAAGAGGCATAGAAAAATGCCTCTTGAAAAAAGTGCTTATTTATTGCGTACGTAAAGAGAAAAACAGAAATTGATTACCCTGTTTAATCTGAAAGAGAACAGGACGATCTTTTTCTGTTTTAGCAAGGGCTGCATTAAATTGCTGCAAATTGCTTACTTTTTCTCGATTGACACCTAAAATAAGCGCTCCTTTTTTTATTCCCGCAAAAGCTGCAGCGCTGTTAGGGTCTACTTTAGTGATCACAACCCCACTTTCGCCGCTATGACCAAGCGAGCGAGCAAGCTCGGCTGTTAAGGTCTCTACTTCCATTCCCAGGTCAGTTTTTTGCGAAGAGTGATTGCCAAAGGGGGTCTCTTTGTAGTCTGCAATTGTCACTGGTATTTCCATCAACTTATTATCACGTAGCAGTGTTAGAACTACTTTAGAACCAGGTTTCATGATATAGACGCTATTTCTTAAAGCGGCTGCGCTAGAAATTTCTTTTTGGTTGATTTTAGTAATAATATCTGCGACCTTAATGCCAGCTTGTTGCGCTGGAGAGCCTTCTACCACGCTAGAAACAAGCGCGCCTCCCACTTTTTTTAGGTGAAATGCTTGCGCTAGGTTATAATCAATTGTTTGCAACGTAATGCCTAAAAATCCATGAGAAATTTTACCGTCGGATAAAATTTCATCCATTAAATGTTTAGCTACATTGCTTGGTACGGCAAATCCAATCCCCATATAGCCTGCAGAAGCATTAGTTGCAATGGCTGTATTGATACCAACAATTTTTCCATGAAGAGTTAATAAAGGACCCCCAGAGTTGCCTCGGTTAATGGCGGCATCGGTTTGAATGAAATCTTCATAATGAGCAATGTCTAAGTTACTACGGTTTTTTGCACTTACAATTCCGGCTGTCATAGTAGCCTGCATACCAAAGGGATTGCCGACAGCGGCTACCCACTGACCCACTTCTAACGCATCAGAGTCGCCTAGCTCTAAAAAAGGAAGGTTGTCAGCGTCAATTTTTACTAGGGCTAAATCGGTATTAGGATCATCTCCTAATACTTTAGCAGAAAGCTCTCTGCCATCGTGCATCAATACTGTGATTAAATCCATGTTGTGAACAACATGGCTGTTGGTTAAAATATAGCCGTCAGGACTAACAATCACACCAGAAGCTTGACCCTGCGCAGGAGGAGAACGCAAAGCATCTTTTTTAGGGAGGCCAAAAAGCTCCCATAAATCTTCATTTCCCCCAAAAAAATCAAAATTTTCTTTTAAATCTTGCTTGTTTCTCAAGGAAGATCTTTGTTTATTTTGTACTTGAATAGAGACTACTGCAGGAATTGCTTCTTTTGCTACTTGGGTAAAATCAGCAGCTAGATATTTTGTCGACTCTTTTTCGGCAGCGATTTTAGCAGACTGGTTGTTGTTTGCTTCTGGTTTTGCAAAAGAGCAGGTTAATAAAGCGAAAGAGGCTAGCACAGCAAGATTTTTTTGAAAAAAAGGTAGGCGATGAATCATCAAATAGTCTCCTTTTAAGGTTAAATTTATGATTATCCTCACTAGAAAAACTTTTGTCAAGATTGTCCTGTTTCGAAAATAGGAAAAACTTTTGTTTATTTAAAAAATCTTTATTTAACGTTTATTTTTAATTAATTTATGCTGATTATTGTTCTTAGAAAAAAACAAAAAAGGTGGTTGTTATGGTAGTAGCTAGTAGCTTAGATGAATGCGAATATAAAGAAGGTTTTTCAGTGGTAAGTGCCAATCCTCCTACCACTGAAAACCATACTTTACGTTTAAATAAAGACTTAGCAAAAAAGTTATTAGAGCAAAGTGAAAATATTTATCACCCTTTTTTTGACTATCTATCTTCTTCTCATTCGAGCCATACTTATATTTTTTATTCTCCTAATAGAAGAAGAAGTGGAAGAGAGGCCTTGCTACTTACCTCCATTTGCGCAATTTTTGCCGGAACTTATGAGTTTGTCAAACAGAGCATGAACTTTGCCTCGGTACACGACGATCGAACAGCTTTTGCAAAGTTAGCTTCTCAATGGAGCGAAGAATATCAAGGAAAAGTGATATTAACGGAGAGTCTAGGGCAAGATCTTGCCAAAGTTGATGAGTTAATCGCTGCGACCGATGAGATGATCTGCTACTCGCAAAAAGAGCTACAAGATCGTATTTTTCAAATTGCTATCCCAACTCTTTTAGGCGGTACGCTGCTTGCTGTAGCGGCAGTGGTTGCGAGCGTACAGCTTGCTATCGCAGGCGGCATATTAGTAGGGGTGGGACTTGCTTGCCGTCTTTATAAGCTGATTACAGAATCTACTCCTGAGGCGTTGCTAGCTCAGCGCGTTAAAAAGGCAATTCAAGAGGTAAAATCTATTTTTCCCTCTCCTATTAGATGTGCTGCGGTTGTAGTAGGTAACGAAAGCTCGGTAATAGCATAGGCCATAATAAGCACTCCTTTTTTAAAGCGGTCAATTCCAAAATGTTCGTTGGGAGCATGGATTTGATCGCTTGAAAGTCCAAGCCCCATTAACACTACCTCTGCTTGACTTACTTGTTTTAAACGTGAAGCGATAGGAATGGATCCTCCTTCTAAAATAAATTTACAAGGGGCGTCAAAAACTTTTTCATATGCTTTAGCAAAGGCGTTGACAAGAGGGGAGCTAGCGCTTACTCTCAGCGCCTGCCCTTCGCCAGGATGGCAAACAAGCTCCACTTTTGCTCCTAGAGGCGCTTTTTTCTCAAAAAAAATTTTCATTAAATGTTTGATGCGATCTGGATTTTGTCCAGGCACAAGCCGGCAGGAGAGCTTAGCGATTGCTTTTGCTGGAATGATGGTTTTAAATCCTTCTTCTGTATAGCCTCCGCTAATTCCATTGATCTCTACAGTTGGTCTGATCCAGCCTCTTTCTAAAGCGGAATAACTCTTTTCTCCGCCCACTGCTTTGCCCCCCATTTCTTTTTGATATTGCTCGAGATCGAAGTCAAAATGAAGCGTTTCTTTTTCATCCGGGCTCATCTCTTCTACGCCATCATAAAATCCTGGTATGGTTATTTTGCCCTCTTTATCTTTTAGGCTCGCTAAAAGCTTTACTATCACATCTAAAGAGTTAAGTAACACACCGCCATGCGAGCCAGAATGCGCATCGAAGCGGGCCGTTGTTACTGCAAGGTCAAAAGTGACAATTCCTCTAATTCCTAGCGTAATGGCAGGGCAGTGAGGTGCTTTGATGCCTAAATCGACTACTGCTAAATAATCTGCTTTTAGCGACTCTTTTTTTTCTTCAAGTAGCCCCGCAAGGCCAGGGCTACCAATTTCTTCTTCGCCTTCGATGCAGAGCTTAATATTCATTGGTAAAGAGCCATATTCTTTGAAGAGTAGTTTTAAAGCGTATAAAACATAAAAACATTGCCCTTTATTATCTTGCGCTCCTCTAGCATAAAGATGATCTCCTTTGATTACTGCCTCAAAAGGGTTAGAGTCCCATTGCTCTAATGGCTCAGCGGGCTGAACATCATAGTGGTTATAAATCAAAAGGGTGGGCTGCATCCTTTCTGCTATTTCATAAGAGGCATAAAGAACTGGATAGCCCGAGGTAGGCCAGATCTCTACTGTAAAACCTATCTCTTTTAAAAAGTTTTCTAGCCAACTTATGCAAGCGTTCATAGCCGGATGGGTATCTGTTTTAGCGCTGACTGTTTCAAAACGCAAAAACGTTTTTAAATCATTTAGCCAGTTAGCTGTGTCTTGGTCGATGCTTTTTTGTAGAGCAGCTATATCGAATGAAGTCATCGCTTTTTCTTCCTATGTTAATTTCAAATGATATGTTAGATTCAATAGTCTTAACTTAACGAATTTTGTTTAAACTCTCATGAAAATTTTATGACCTGCATTGATTTACACTGCGATTTACTAGCCTACTTAGAGCTTTTTTCTACGCGCTCGCCTTATGATTTAGCAGCGCGCTGTTCTTTTCCTCAGCTCAAACAAGGAGAGGTGAAATTACAAGTGATGGCAATTTTTACGCAAACAGTCAAAGGGTCTACTTTAAGCGCATGGCGTCAATTCAACCATTACCAAGCGCTTTGCTCGCGCTATCAAGACGATGTTTGTCATTATCAGCCTAGTTTATCTTTAAAGGAAAGCAAACAGACGCAACTTGTTTTAGCTATTGAAAATGGCTCGGGTCTATGGGAAGAAAATGAGCCTTTTGCTCAAGGAGTGCAAAGGTTGCAGCGCTTAGTAACTTTGGGTTTTAAACCTTTATATCTTGGAATGACCTGGCATCAAGAAAACCGCTTTGGAGGGGGAAATGCCAGCAAAATAGGATTAAAAGAAGAAGGAAAAGAGCTTTTAAAAATAATGGATGAATTGCAAATTGCCATTGACTTAAGTCACACTAGCGACGCTTTAGCCCATGATATTTTAGATTATCTAGAGCAAAAAAGTTTTTCGTTACCTGTTTTAGCAAGCCATTCCAATGCCCGCTCGGTTTGCCCGCAAGCGCGTAATCTTCCAGATCCATTAGCAAAAGAGATCTTTAAAAGGCAAGGAGTGATTGGCCTTAACCTTTATCGAAAATTTATTGGAGAGAGGATAGAAGCGTTGGTGGATCACATCGCTCACTGGCTTGAACTGGGCGGAGAAAAATCCATTGCTTTAGGCGCAGACTTTTTTTATGAAAAAGATTTCGATTTGAGTAACAATTCCTACTTTTCGCAGTTTGAGCAGGCTAGTTGCTATCCCCAACTTCTTTCTTTTATTCAAAGAGCGCTTCTTATGAAAAAAGAAGAGGTCGATGCTTTTGCTTATCAAAATGCAGCGACCTTTATTAAAAAAGTGATGGTTTAAATAGAGAGCAATTCTAACGTAGGCACTTTGCTAGCTGCTAGTTCGCGATTTGCTTTTTCCAATAGATCTTTTCCGCCAAAGACTACATTTATGCCTTGATGTAAATTGGGTAAGATATGGCGCTTGACTGCTTGAATAATATCTTCTTTGTCTAACGCAAGAGTTTGGCTACGAAATTTTTGCCGAAGCTCAAATGTTTTTCCTTCTCTTAGCCAGCCATAAGCAACCTCTGCTTGACTTCCGGGGGAAATGGGGTTATCCCATGCTTGGATCATTTCTAGTTTGGCAGCTTCTAAATCAGATTCATGAAAGTCTCCCTTTACAATTCTTTGGACTGCTTCTTCAAAAGCTTGCAAAGTGGTAGCAACATTGGGGTCGCGATAAGAGTAAAAATAAAAATTTCCCGATAGTGCATTACTTACAGCTCCTCCTCCATAAGCGCCTCCTTGCTCGCGAATCTTGCGATGCAGCGTTAAATTATCAAATAAAAATCCAGCAATGTTTAAAGCAGGAGCGTCTTGATGAGTATAACAGACTGTCGGAAAAACTTTACCAATAAAAGCCACAGGAGAAGCGATAAAGCGGCCTTGTGAGTTAAGAGAAGAGAGAGAAGAGTGCGTTTTCCAAGCAGCAGGCGCTGTGCTAGGTAATGCATTTAAACCATAAAACTTTTCTTTCTTCAATTCTTGATAAATTTTTTCTTCACAGCTGATAACGAAATGAGGAGAGTTTAAATGCAAAACTCGCTGTTGTAGTTCAAGCAGTTTTTTTAATAAGCGCGGTCCCTCTATCTGAAAGTTTTTGACAATTTTTTTTACGGTTAAATAGTAATTTAGGCCATAAAGATCATTGGCTACTTGGCCAGGCGTGCTAATAGCGCTAGCAGAGAGGTTTACAGCGTATTTTAAAGCGCTTTGGTTGAGCCTTGTCTCTAACATGGTGTAATGTTTTTCTAGCAGCTCTTGCAGCCTGTCATAGTCGTCTAGGCGCGCTGATACTAAAAACTCTTTTAACAAAGTAAACAGCTCAACAGTTTTGTGATTAAGAGCTTTTCCTTTGAGGTGAAAAGTTGGGTAAAAAGCATGGTGGTTATCGGCTTGAAGATTTAAGCTGATGCCAGCATAAACTCCTCCGGTATTGGCTTGCATCAACTCTAAATTCTGTATGTAACTTCGATCAGCACATCCCATTTGGGTTAAAACGAGAGTGAACAGACGCAAGTAAGGCAGTTCTTCTCTGCTTAAAAAGGGAAGTTCTAAAACAAAATCAGCATAGGTAATGCCATTGGTAAAAACGTCGTGATGAAATAGGTGAAGATTGTCAAAAGTTTCTCTTTTTAATAAAAAGTCTTTTGATAAAAGTGGCACATCACTTAGATGAACGGTAGGCAAGAGATCTAAATCGCTCTGCTCTTCTTGCATTTTTTGAAAAGCAGCTAACTCTTTTGCCTGGGCCACCAGCGCTTTTTTTTCTTCTTCAGTCAGTTTTGCTTTAATGGCAGCAAGCTCTTTTTCTTCTGTTTCTGCCTCTTTTTTTCCTAAAGAAGAGTCGGGCTCCATTACTATGCGCGCAAAGTGGCGATTATTTACAAAATAATGAAGAATTAGATCGGAAAAAAAGCGAGGGTTTTCTTTAAACTGCTCTCTTATTTTAGCAAATAAAGTGTGCATCATCAGCCCAAGCTCGGCAGAGGCTCCATGCTGCTTTAAAAGAGCGGAACGCATGAAAAGCGAAAGTCCAAAAGGATGGTGATCACCGGTAATTTCACTCCCATGAAATTCGAGTTGATGAATGGCATTTTCAATCAGGTGACTAGCAACCCCTTGCTCGGCAATTTTCTTTAAGGTATCAAAAAGCACTTTTTCTAAAGCATCAGCATCTTCTGCGTGGCATCCTTTAAGGATGATTCCAATGGGAATTTCATTGATTTCGGCATCGATAAAAGCCGTTACCTGTTTACAAAGGTCGCTTTCCATTAACGCCATTTTTAGAGGGGAGGCGTCAGTATCTAAAAGCGCAATCTCTAAAATATGTAAAGCTAATGCTGTTTGTTGCTCTAAAATATGACAAGTAAGCCAAGTAAAAGAGATCAAACTTTTTCCTTTTTTCTCTTCGGTCGGTGCCAAGGGGTAAAAGCAGTGATGGTAGATGGGGTCTTTAAAACGCGGTTGCAAAGGGATTGAAGGCAAAGGCGCAGCTGGCTCTGTTTGGCTTAAGGTCTGTTGAAGAATAAAGTCTAAATGGTTTTTCAGAGGCATATCGCCATAAAAGAAGAAAAGGCAGCGACTAGGGTGGTAATAAGTTTGGTGAAATTCTTTGAGTCTTTCATAAGTTAAATTGGGAATTTCTTTAGGGTCGCCCCCAGAATTAATTCCATAGAGCACATCGGGAAATAAGGCAGCATTTACTGCTTCAAATAGTCTTGCAGAAGCAGAAGAGAGCGCCCCTTTCATTTCATTATAGACAATTCCTTTGCGCTCTAAAGTAGAAGAGGGGTCATTTGCTTTAGCAAACTCTAAGCGGTGCCCTTCTTGCAAAAAGCTTAATCGGTTAAGAGAGGGGTGAAAAACGGCGTCTAAATAGACTTCTAGTAAATTATAAAAATCTTTTGGGACTTGAGAGGCTGCGGGGTAGCAAGTAAAATCAGAGCCTGTTAGTGCATTCATAAAAGTATTTAAGCTACGCCTTGACATAGAAAAAAAAGGATCTTTAATGGGAAATTTCTGTGATCCACAAAGAACTGTATGCTCTAAAATATGCGCTACGCCATCAGAGGTGGCCGGAAGCGTTTGAAAAGAGAGACAAAAAAGATTTTCAGGGTCTTCGTTTTCAATATGCATAATGCGCGCGCCGCTTGGCCCATGGACCAATTCGCGAAAAAAGCAGTTGAGCTCAGAAATTTCTATGGCCTGGGTAACGGTAAATTGCTGGTAGGAATCACCAAGATGAAAAGAAGGGTAAGAAGACATGCAGCCAAGCTCCGCCGTTAACTTGAAAATAGTTGCTAAATTAATTACTCTTCTTTGAAACCGTCTGCTCCATCTTTATAAAAAATTAAAGCTTAACTTTTTAAAGAAGAGGTTGAATCTACCTTAAATGGCGCTAGCTTGGCAATGCTTTTTTCTCGCTTTTCAGATAGGACAAGTTTTAAACGGGTGGCGGTCCTGAGCGTCCTTTGAATAATCCAAGTAGAAGAAAAGCCAAAAAAAGTACGATAAAAACAAAAAATAGAGTATTGGCAATTCCCGAGGCTGCAGAGGCAATACCGCCAAAGCCTA
>CATLPS010000037.1 GCA_950054535.1 uncultured Chlamydiae bacterium
TTTCTCATTACCATTTCCAAAAATTTGTTTTCCTCATAGAGGAATACATAAATTTTTAGGGTTTGTCAACATCCTCTAAGTATACGTCATCAGTTAAATGGAGTTAATATTCCCTCTGGTTCTTATGTTTTTGCTAATAATAATGGGTTTGAACAACCTAAAGAGTTTTCTTTTATTTTAGAAAATAATAATGAACGAGGTGCAACCCTAACCATATCAAACGAATATATAACAAGTCTTGCTGTAGTGTACAGCGGCCAAAACATTCCTATTTTTAAAATGAGTGTTGTTTATTTGGGACCAGTCACTTTACAACCATAAGCTTTCGTTTAAAAAATAAGATACAAGCAATTATATTTAGTTGCTTGTATCGTCAGAAAAATTGCATAAAGATTTAATTTGACAAAATTAGGGGGTTAAAATAGCCACTATCTTTTCTTAATAAAAAGGGAATCAATGGATAGTGTACTACCTAAATCGAATAATATTTTTTCAGCCTTTAAGGACTTACTTTAAGAATTTAGAAGATCCAAGAAAAAACAAAACCAAGCTTGCAGATTATTTGGTATCATTACCATCAGCATGGTTGCTATTCATTGAAGGATAAATACCCCAGCAATTAGATAATTCTTATGGAGAAGATAGAAGTAAAATACATAAGGATAACGGACGTGAGCATCTATCGGTTTTGAAAAGATACATTACAAATTTGATAAAAGTTGATACCAAAACAAAAGCCAAAATTAAAAATAGAATAGCTAAGGCAGGATAAAACTACTAAATAGTAAATAAAATTTTTATATAGTTTCTTTGTGACTTTTTTACTTTAAATTTTATTAAACTTACGCAGACGCAACTATTTTTTTTATCTTCACAGTCTTTTTTAAAAAACTTTAATAAAAATTAAATAAAATGAATTACCTTGTTTCTAATTTTTTAAAAAAGGTAATTAGATGAATATAAATAGATCAATTAAGGCCATTTTATCTGGAGAACATGCTTTTTATAAGCAAAAAAATTATGAAAAGGTAACTAGCCGTGAAATGGCATGTTCTTTCCCTGTAAATGAAATCTCTTACACCTACAATACTGAAAATAAAGTTTGGCGAATTGTAAAAGCTATTTTTTCAATCATTTTATTTCCTATTGGATTCTATCAATTAAGTCACGCGCTTGCGGGTAAACTTATTGTTCCCGCCTCTTCTCCCTTTTTGACGGGGATTGCCTCAGATGATTTAGATAAAGCAAGAAAATCTCTCTCTTTAAATGAGGAGTGGAAATTTAAGCGTATTTCTGTGCAAGTCGATGGGTATACAATAGATGCTACTATTATGGGAAAAGCAAATACTTTGGATAACGGAAGATGGATATTAGCGTCTAACGGAAATGGAGAATTCTACGAAGGAAAACTGAGAAATGTCTCCTTTAAAAAAATAATATCTGAACTCAATGGCAATGCCCTTGTTTTTAACTATCCAGGTGTAGGTGCTAGCTCCGCAATGCCAAATCGAAATGCTATGGCAAAAGCGTATCGTGCGATGTTAAATTTTTTAGAAGATCAAAATCATGGGATCGGAGCTAAAGAAATTATTGGCATTGGTCATTCCATTGGCGGGGGCGTTCAAGGAGACGCTTTAAAGTTACATCAGCTAAAAAAAGGCATAAAGTATGTATTTGTAAAAAACAAGACATTTTCTAATTTAAGTGACACTGTATCTCATCTAATGAATAGACCTTTTGGTTTCCTTATAAAAATATTTGGCTGGAACATGAGCTCTATAGAATCTTCCAAAAGTTTAAAGGCTCCTGAAATCATTATTCAAACAGCTAATGTGGATTCTTATACAGATATTGCCAAAAACCCAGAGCTAATTGTACATGATGAAGTAATACCGGCAGAAGCTTCACTAGCAAAAAAGCTTCTGAGTGATTCAAATTACGAAGGCAAAAATAAATATTTTATGGGCGTTAGGGAAGGACACAATACTGAGCTAAATAACCCTCTTCCCTTAGTAGAAAAAATAAACGAAATGATGAAAGCTATTTAAAGACGTCAACTTTAACCTCTGAATGTTTCTCAAAGATTATTCAAACTGTTTGCTGGTGGTGTTTTCCCTTAAAGAAGGCACCCTCTTTATCATTTACAACCACATTTACATCTAAACAAAAATTTAGTTTGCTTTCCTCCTTTTTTAAAAGCTAGCAAATAACCCTTGTTGATCTGATAACTTTAATCAAGTAAAAAACGACTTCCTTATAAGACTTTTCCCCATCAACTAAAGCAAGTGTCTTTTTCTCTTCTTCATCTTCTTGCTTTTATCAAAACTACAAATGCTCTACTTTTTTTTATCCTATTATTTTTGAAGTTAAAAAACGATCAACTGTTACTCTTTATTGGTAAAATTATCGGTATCTATTTTTCTCTTTCAAAATCTCCTATTAAAAGGAAGCCTTTTTTAGCTAAATTTTTATTTTGTAAATGCAATCTAAATCAGGTAAAAGTAAAATTTTTAAAAATAAATTAAGTTTGTAGATAATTTCATCATGATTTTTTATCTTATTTTTCTCTCTATTTTGGCAGGTCTCGTAGGCTTTTTAAGCTATATTTATCATGCAAAAAAAGGTTATTTTGATGATGAGGAATCGATTAAATATCAAATTTTTCGGGAAGACAATCCAGATAATTAAACAACTTTTATTTTTTTTTGTTTGACAAATCTTTTTCATTTTTTTCTATCGCATAAAGTATTTAGGTGTTTGCATTTTGCTAAACGCTTTACCTTCAGGAAAAAGACTTAGAAAAACTAAAAAAGAAAATATTTTTCAATTATTTAATAGATAGTTTTAGCAAAAAAAAGCATTCAATGACAGTATGATAGTAGTTTTAAAAAAATTACGATCCATGGTTAAAGATGGTCCATTACGACGATAGGCCTGCAAAAGTTTTTTTATATCCCGCGATCATTTTTATGGTTTTAGGAATGGCCGTAGGAGTTTTTATTGCTTTCAATGGCTTTATTTTTCCCGACTATTTTGCTGGCGAATATCTGCACTTTGGCAGAGTGCGCCCTATTCATGTGGGTACAGTCACTTTGCTTTGGCTTCTTTCTGCTAATATTGGATTAATGTTTTACTTTATTCCTAGGCTTTGCGGGGTACCTTTGTGGAAGCCTAACTGGGCAATTGCGGCAGGAATTCTTTGGTGGCTAGTACTCATCATTGGTAACCACTCTTATCCATGGGGAACAAACTCTGGTTGGGAATATGCAGAACTTCCTACATGGGTCTCTTGGCTACCGGTTAAATTTCTTTTTACTATCTGCTGGTTGATCATTGTAGTAATATTTTTTACAACAATTGCACGTAGAAAGTTTAAAAAATTGTATGTCTCTCTTTGGTATAGTATGGGAACTTTGATCTGGACCTCTATTACAATCTTTGTTGGTTATTTTGTGATTAACTGGGTACCGGAAGGAATTTCCAGGGTCAACCTTAACTGGTTTTATGTGCATAATTTAGTAGGTTTGATTTATACCCCTATGGGACTTGCACAAGCTTATTATTTTTTACCAAAACTTGCCAATACTCCTATTTATAGCCATCGTTTATCCATGATAGGTTTTTGGTCCATTGCATTTATCTACGCTTGGATTGGAACGCACCATATGATTCATGGTCCTATTTCCCAGTGGCTGCAAACTACCTCTATTATTTTTTCCATTTGGCTCTTTATTCCAGTTTGGACAGTTGTTTATAATCTTTTTCAAACTCTAGCAAAAGATTGGTCCAAGTACTTGCAAAGCGCAGCTATCCGTTTTTTGATGACCGGTGTTCTTTTCTATTTAATTACCTGTATTCAAGGGCCTTTAATGGCGCTAAGAAATGTCAATGAAATTACTTCTAAAACAGACTGGGTGATAGGCCACTCTCATATTTCTCTTTATGGCACTTTTACATTTTTTGCCATTGCAGGAATTTATCAAGCGGTTCCAACAATGTGTAGAAGAGAAATTTGGTCTGAAAAACTTGCTGATTGGCACTTTGCGCTTAATTTATGGGGCAGCCTTTTATTTCTTTTTTCTTTATGGGTAGGAGGATTTTTGCAAGGACTTACCTGGGCAAACTGGGCGAATGGTTCTTCCTATGCAGAATTTCACGAAAATGTCGTTTACTATCCTTTTAATCAAACAATTATCGACATGCGCATCTGGTGGATCTTACGGGGAATAGGAGGGATAATTATTTTAATTGGCAACATCCTTTTTGCCATTAACCTTTTCAATACCGTAATGCTAAAGCCTAACCTTAAAGAAGAGCTTGCAAGCCAAGAGAGGTTAAGTTGAAGGATCAATCACCAAACGAACCCTCTTTTGAAAAAAAATCTTTTCAAATAGATACTTCAGCGCTTTTAACCATTATTGCTATTATCTTACTATTTTCTACAGCTATTATTGCTACGTTAATCGCGCCCCACTATGTCGATCGATCTTGGACAGCTCCTTCTAGCTCTTATCAGTTGCAAATGTATGAGTTTCAGGATCCAGATACCTATATTAGCAACGTGGCGCTAGGCGGAAATGATCTTCAGTATGTACACCATTTAAAAGATGGATTTAGTTTACTAGCTTTTCAAGAATCTGACTATTTAAAATTAGTCTCTGCACCAGAGCTAAGCAAGTACATTACACACCAAGAAGACAAAACCCTTAAGCTTACTTCTCGTCTTTTATTGTTGCGTACCCCAGGTCCAGAGTGGAAGAAGGAACTTACTTCTTTACACCACTCTTTACAAGAGAAATTTACAAAACAAGCAAGCGATATCGATCAACCAACGGCAAAAGTAGCTTATCAAATTTTAGAACTTTATGATCCTTTAAAAAAAGAGGCTTTTTCTCATAATCCTTTAGAAGGAGTCCTACAAGACTGGGTAGATCAAAATTTTACTATCGTTGATCAGCAAAGCTTTTATCCCCATCATCAAAATAAGGGAGTAATTTATATTAAAAATCCGAGAGAGTACCGTATCAAATCTTTGCAGTTTGCTGATAAAGAAATGCTCTATTATGATCCTGATGGACAGCCATTTGAGTCGTTAAAACAGTTGTTAAATTGCAACCTTGATTTTCATTCACGAAAAGATCTTATTCATTATGGAGAAGAGATTTATGCTATGGAGGGATGTTGGTATTGTCATACCGATCAAACTCGTACTTTAATTCAAGATGTAGTGGCTAATGGGTCAGATTCTTATCCCGCCCCTCCTTCTTCGCCTAATGAATATATCTATCAAAAGGTGACTTTTTTAGGTACAAGGCGCATTGGACCAGACCTTTCTCGTACGGGAATAAAGCGACCTAGTCGAGAGTGGCACATGGCTCATTTTTGGGATCCTAAAATTGCTAGTCAAGGCTCTATTATGCCATCTTTCAAGCACTTTTTTAATTTAGATTCTAATCAAACTTCTTCTCATGCAAAGATGGGAAGCCCCAATCTTCGTTTTGAAGCAATTTATCAGTATTTAATGACAAAAGGTACGCGTATTACTCCGCCTACACAGGCATGGTGGATTGGGAAAGACCCTGTACAGACGAAAGAAATTATCGAAGGTCGCAAGGTTTTAAAATGAAGGAGTTGGCTGTTATCGATGGATATGGGGTGTATGGAAATTATCTTCATTATGGAATTGTCATCGCTTTTGTAGGCACTGCTATTATTCTTTTTGTCTACTTCTGGAGCCAAGGACGCTTGGATATGGACGAAAGCCCCAAATTTGAGATGTTGCAAGACGAATCAAAGGAGACTAAAGATGGCGAATCAACATGATGACAAAGAAGACCATTTAAATTTACTAAAAGAGGAAATTGAGCTATATGGCGAGCCTGCCATTGCTACTTATCATGCAAATGTTCCACTATTTTTAAAGCTCACCTATATTGTTTTGCCGGTTTGGGGAATTGCAATGGCCATTATTTATTTCAATGGTAGTATTGGCTGGCTAGACCGAGGTGCATGGCATCAACTGCAAATAGCAGCTAACACAACTCTACCCTATGAAAACTACAGCCTATCTGAAAAACCAGTAAACTCCTCCCATAACAAAAAAGACAAACAGAAAAAAAAGGACTTTTCTTTAGTAGAAAAAAAATAAAAGCGTTTTAAAGTTTTCACTCTGCGGTTATTCATTCAAACTTTTTAAAAAATACGAGAGGAAAAAATAAAATTTGCTACTTCAAAAGTCTGCTAGCATAGCAAAAGATGATGAAAAGATAAGATCTTTTTTCTTAAGTTTTTGCTCTTTTTTGTAGATCAAAACTTAGCTTTATGATTAAGATAATCTGCTTTGAAAATGGTTTAAAAAGACTTTAAGATTTTTTCTCAAAAATGATTGTTTTTCCACACCCTAAACGCGCTGAAATCATCTCTTTTTTAAAAGAATTACGTCAGGAAATGATCGCAGCTATCGAAGCACTTGATAATGGCGCATTTGTTCGCCAAAATTGGAGCTATCACGAAGAAGGAGGCGGAGAGATTTCTCTTTTACGTGGCCAACATTTTGAAAAAGCTGCTGTCAATTGGTCGGGTGTGGGAGGAAAAAATTTTCCAGCAGATCAAGAACAAGGCGCTTTTTTTGCCACAGGAGTAAGCTTAATTACTCATATGTCTAACCCCCATGCCCCTACTGCTCACTTTAATCTTCGTATGATTGAAACAGAAAAAAAGTATTGGTTTGGCGGAGGATATGACTTAACTCCTATGGGCTTCCCTTATTCAGAAGATAGTAATTACTTTCACCAAATTAGTCGCACAGCTCTCGAAAAGTATCCAGGCCTTTATGAAGAGTTTGCTCAAAACGCTGCTAGCTATTTTTATATTCCTCATCGCAAAAAAGAAAGAGGAGCAGGCGGCCTTTTTTTTGACTCCCTTAATAGTGGCAACTTTGAAAAAGATTATACCCTTTGGAAGCTAATTGGAAAAACATTTCTAAAAGCTATTTTACCGATTTATCAAAAAAGATTAAATCAGCCTTATACAGCAGAGGAAAAAGAAATTCAGCTCTATCAACGCGGACACTACGTAGAATTTAATCTTGTCTATGATCGAGGAACAAAATTTGGTTTTCAATCAGGTGGTAATCCCGAAGCCATTCTTTGTTCTTTACCTCCTCTTGTTAGATGGTAATTTTAATGGAACTAAATAAGGAATATAAATGAAAAGATCCACTCTTAAATTTTTGCTTTTTTGCACTTTGTTTTTTCACCTTCATTTAATTGGTACTTGTTGTGCAAAATTTGATTTAGGCGCCACTTTTATTGATGTTGACTTTCTTACTTCTGGTCGTACGCAAGAGTCAGATCATATGGTCGGTTATCGCGGGGACGCTACCTTGCGGTTAATAGGCGGTGTCGTATTAAAACCTAGTTTTATTGTTGCTGAAGGAGATAATGGAAAACTTGCCACCGGATCTATTGGACTGGGCCACTGCACGCCAATTTTTAAAGGTTTTATGCTTATTCCTAGTGCAGGTGTAGCTTTTAGCTATCTTAAAACTAAAATAGATTTTACTCCTCCAGGATTTAACATCACTTTTTATGATCAAAAAGAGAGATTTCGCTCTGTTAGTCCCTACCTTGCTTTAGAGTTTTGTTACACTTACTGTAAATGGACATTGATGGGGGGCTATCAATACGCTTGGAGCCGTACTCACACTAAAATTAGTAACATAGTGTCCGATACAAGTGAATGTTCTGGCTCTAATTATACGCTTGGAATTGAATATGCGATTAATCGTTATTGGGCTGTCAATCTAGGAGCAGGTTATAATGTATCTTTATCAAAGGAAAAACACGGAGTGCGCGCTAAAGGAATGAAACTAGGTATTGCCTACTACTATTAAGTGTTCATAAGAAGGGCAAGAAAAAAATAATATCGCTCTATTTCTTTTTTTCTTGCCCAAAGTTGCAATCATCCTTTTTAGCCATTTCAGCAAGATGCTCTTGCATTTTTTTCCATGCTTTATGCGCCTCTTTGGCTTCATCCATTGCTTTTTGTGCTGCTTGACGCAAGTAACTTAGTTCTTGAGATGGTAAATGACGAGAGGATGGATTACCTAAGTCAGGATTTAGCAAATCCTGATTCAATGAATGATAACTAGATACTTGTAACTGCAGATTTTTATCAATAAAAGGTTTTTTTTCTGCTTGTATTTTTTTTCTCGCTTTTTTTTGTAAAGCCCAATCTGCCATTTTCATGCCCTCTCTCTTTAAATATGGTTATAGCTTCGCTCTTTATTATGATCAAATTGAATTCGATAAAAAGAAAAGTTTTTGAAAAAATTATTTTTTTAAGTTCAATTGATCAACAACTCTTTTTTGATTACTCTTAAAAGCGTTTAAAAAATTAACAGGAGACAATCCATGAGTTCGCTACAAACTTACCTAATCGATAATTGGGAAAAAGAGATTCCAGAGGTTACACAAGTCTCTGCTATGCAAGCACTAGAAAAAGGCCAGGTGCTCTATTTTCCTCACCTTTCTTTTCCTTTAGAAAAAAATGAAATGCGCTATTTAAATCCAGAAATTCTTAAACCCAAAGCCAAAAATATTAGTTATGATTGTGAAAAAAAAGAGTTAAATGGCACAGCAAAACCTGCGAGTGAAATGGCCATTCTACAGTCCATGTTAGACCGATACGCAAACTATAGCCGCAATTTTCTAACAAAGCTTATCCCTCACTATAGCCCTAATCTTGTGCAGGCAAAAACCAGTTTTCGTCCGATAGAAATAAAGGGAAGAAAAAGCTCTTATCGTAAAGACGATACTAGGCTACATGTAGATTCTTTTCCTTCTAACCCTACCAAAGGGAAAAGAATTTTAAGATTTTTTACTAATATTCATCCTAATGGCCTTGCTAGAATTTGGCGCGTCGGCGAACCTTTTGAAGAAGTAGTGAAAAAAATGGCTCCTAAAGTCAGTAGACCAATACCTGGGGTGGCATATTTTTTAAAAACCATTGGAATTACCAAAGATTATCGTACAGAGTATGACCATTATATGTTAAAAATTCACGATTTGATGAAAAAAGATTTAAATTACCAAGCTACTGTAAGGCAAGAAGAGATTGCTTTTCCAGCTGGCTGTAGTTGGATGGTATTTACAGATCAAGTTTCTCATGCTGCTTTATCTGGCCAACATGTGTTGGAACAAACATTTCATCTACCATTACAAGCGCTTCACGATGAAGCAAAAAATCCAATACGGATGTTAGAAAAGCATTTGAATAGAAGCTTACTTTAAAAATTTAATTAAACTATTTTTCGCAATTAAAAAAAGCAAATACAAGCAGTTTTTTTTGTTTAATTTTAATGGGTTCTCATCCATATTCTGTGTAAATTTGCTCCGGAGGTTAGAACTGAATATGGATAGATCTCGTTTATTACTTATTTTTGCCTTGATTTTAACAGGTTTTACTAGCCGTATTTTACCTCATCCGCCTAATTTTACTGCCATTAATGCTCTGGCTATATTTAGCGGCATTTATTTTCCTCAGCGCTGGCTTTCTTTAGCTATCGTTTTAGCTCCTTTAATCTTCAGCGACTTTTTTCTCGGTTTTCACTCTACTCTTTTTTTTGTCTACTTAAGCTTTAGTTTAGTAGCACTTGCAAGTTCTTATTTTTCTATTTGTCTCTCCTCTCCTTTGCTTATTCTTTATACTCTAGCTAGCTCTTTATTTTTTTTCTTGGTTTCCAACTTTGGCGTATGGTTTGCAGACTCCATCTATACAAAAGATTTAGCCGGATTATTTCTTTGTTATGTCGCTGCTATTCCTTTTTTAAAAAATCAAATTGCTGCAGACTTTATCTATATTTCTATTATTTTAATTGTCAAATCATTAGCACAAACAAAAGAGAAAAGCTTTAATCTAGCTAAAAACTAGCCACTTAAAAAAAAAATAATTTTTTTTTGCTCTCTTTTCTTTTTCTAGTTATAACTCAAATTTAAGTCTGAAGGCTAGATAAGCTAGCCTTCGAATTTTCACTTTATTTGAGGCAAGATGTAAATGTATATTCCTAATATTGCTACTCCTTTATCTGTTACTTTTCCTTTGAGCGAAGAAGCTAAAACAGCTATTGACAAGATCAACACAAATAGCCGGCTATTTTATCAACAAACGATTCAAGGAAAAAAGTTACAGGAGTTAAAGATCTGGGCAAAAATTTTTAAAAGAGATTTTTATCAATCTTTGGAGCATTTTTTTGAAAATCGTAAAGTTTCTGTTACTCCACCTCAGCTACATGAACTGATTGATACCCTTCAATTCATTAAAGACTTAGAAAAAATCTATTTTGAAATGCAGGTACAGGAAAGGCGATTTCTTATTCAAATAGTGAGACAGGCAGGCTCTACTTCTTTTTTGCCTGCCTTGACACTAGCCTTAACAGTAGCGCTAACAACTTATACTGCGATGGCTTTTGGAATCACTCCTATTTTGACTAATCGTTATGCCATTGTAGGAGCCACTTGGAGCGGAATCATTGCTGTACTCATTTGCGGAATCATGACGCTTTTATTAGAAGCCGCTAAAAAATATTACGAAAAAGTATGTATAGAGGAGTTTGATTTAGCAGAACGACAGCTATTCTCTAATTATTTTAGCCATTTTGGCAATTTACAATTTAATCAATGTATTCAAGTAGTCGAAGAGATGAGCACCGAGTTGAAAATACCCATCGAGTACCGCTGGAGAAAGTTGTTACTTCATTTAGCTAAACAGTGCCAAGAACTCCTTATTTTAGAAACTTCTTCTTTAAATATAGAGCCAGAAGAGTTTTATAGTTCTAAAGATTTTACCTTCTCTATGGCAAAACAACTAGGGGTTTCTTCTAGTCTTATTCGTGAAAAGAGCGATTTATCCTCGTCTGAGCAATTAAATAATGCAAACTTCCAACGTTTTTGTTTTTTAGATGACATTGCCATGCAGCCACTTTAGAAATAAAAAACTTATCTTTTTTACAAAAATCAGCTAGTAATACTAAAGTTATTAAATACTTTATTTACAATAAAAACATTCAAAAAATAGACTTTTTTGGTGCTACTCTCTTTTCTTAATAAATTATTAATTCTACTATTTTATAATAAGATCTAACAAGGAGCTGTTATGTCACACGCTGATCTTCCTCCATTGCTAAATACTTTTCCTATGTCTTCTTTAGAAGTGAAAGCTTCTGATTCTTCTACTACCTCATTTCCCATGCCAATCTCTTCCTCTACAGCTACTCTTTCTTCTTTACCTCCTACTACAGAACTCGTTGGCAAAGAGACACTAGAAGAAATTGAAAAATTAATTGCAACCAAAGAAAAAGAGATAGAAGATATTTTAAATCGCATGACCTCAGAAATTGGGGCTGCAAATGAAATTACCTTTTTTGAAAATTCTTTTGAAAGTGCAGAAAGCGTTCGCGCTTTATTAGAAGCCTATCCCCACCTCACACTTAAATCCACAGATAATATTGTGGAAATTTTTTCTAGCGTACTGCCAGCCGATCTTCCTCGCTATACAAATATTCAAGCACATACTGAAATTGCTCAAAATATTCTTTTTTTAGGCACCACTTTGCTGCAATGCGCTAATGGAGCTACTTTATTTTTAGAAATGGTTTGTCGAAAAAAAATGATGGATAAATCGCAAGTTCTTTATGATAAACTTTATCAAGAGTATGAAGATAAGCTCTTAGCAAATAAAGATTTTACTACATCTGAAGAAAAGAAAGCCATCGAGCAATTTTTTGAAAATTGGAAAACGAAATTAGATTTTCAACAACTTAAGTGGAAGCAGGCAAAAGTAGAGTTTGTAGTTTCTAATTCTCATTATTTGCTTTACGCTGCAGGCACCATCACTAGTAAAATTTCTTCTTTACCTATCTTAAGTGAAGCTTCTGTAATTGGACTAAAAGGACTGAGCGTTTTTTTAAACGGATGGCAGCTTTTTCGCTCGCTTATTAACGAAAAATTACTAAGTAGCTGGCAAGAAAAATATGAAGAATGGCAAGCAAAAATTAAAGAAGAAAATAGCATTGATAAACGAAATGATGATGTATTAAAAACTGCTGAAACATCAAAAGTAAGAGCTTTGGAAACTGCTGAAAAAGTTACAGAAACGCAGGTGAAAAAAGAAGAGGCCTCCTTAAAAAAACTTCCCCCATTCTCGCCCACTGATAGAAGCGCTCAGCAGAGGGAAAATGTATTGCGCCAATTTGATCTTGTCATTACCGACGCAAAAAAATTAACTGATAAAAGAGAAGCGATTGCAGCTAAAAAAATTTCCACTATTTTATTTGATTACGAAAACTATGAAAGCAAAATAAAGGCAAGAGCGCAGATTTACTACGACTCTATAGAAAACAAAAAGGAAGGATTTCCACTATTTCAAGGTTGGTTCAATGCTCAACCAAAAGAAAATTTAGTAAAAATCTATGTAGATCATCAATCTGTGATAGAGCAGTCTGTTAAAGATTCTTTAAAATTTGTAGTAGAAACAAAACATCACATAGAAAAAGGGTTTTCAAAACTCAATTTAATCTCTGCTGGATTAGCAACTACTATGGCTTTAGTCTCTTTAGCTTTGACAACGGTATTAATAGCCGGAGTTGTGACTGCACCTTTAGGGATTGGTCTTTTAGTACTTATTTCCAGTGTAGGCCCTTCTGCTCTTTTTCTTGGAATTGTTTTTACAGATATTGCCTATAACCTTTACAAAAAACGTTTAACAACGAAAAGTATTACCTATCCTCCACGCATTGCAATTGCTGAGATCATGGTGGCATTTCGCCAATATCGTTTGCAAAGCAAACAAAAAAAAATGATGGTAATTGCTCATCAAATAAAAAACTTAAATGAAGCTACTCAAACTAGTCAAACAACAGCATCTACCAAAAAGACTGCAAATGCGCTCGCGCAAAAAGGAGTAGCTTATCAGTCTATTAAAGAGGCAATGAATAATCAAGAAGAGAAGTTAAGAAACTGGAAGAAACGTTTGGTTAAACTAGAAAAAGAATATAGTAGAAGAGGATGGGAGGATTTTATTAATCAAACTCCTTTTACTACTTCTACTTATAAAAAAGGTCAGAAAACTGTTGAGTTTAATGCTTTGCAAGCTTTAAATGCAGCTTTAATAGAAACAGACTTTAGTTTGCTTAACGCAGAAACAAAATTACTTCTTCGCCGAGCACTTGGAGTTGACCTAGAAAAATTACAACAAGAAATCGAAAAAGACCCAGAAGTTATTTCTTTTGCTATTCAACAATATACTGCTCTATCTAAAGAAGGATTAGTAAATTTTATTCAGAAACAACAAGTAGGAGAAGTTTAGCTAAATATTAATGCATATTTAACTTCTAAGAGCTAAACTTGTAAAGTAATGGAACACATCATCAAAAAACTCAATAAAGTTGCAAAAAACCAAGGTTATCATACGATGGTAGTTTTTGCTTCTGATAAAGTAGCTACCGACCAATTGCATCTTTTTTTAGAGCTAGATGAAGAGAAAAAAGAACAGGTGATTGTCATTTATGATTATCAAAGCTCTCCTTTTGTAGTAGCTAAACAAAAAGAAGGACTTCATTACTTAGAGTTTAAATTAGTCTTTCCTTTTGTGGTTCATGAAATGGCTTTAAATGATATCGCTTCTTTACTTCATTTTATTAATCACAACAGTAGCTTTCCTGGTTTTGAACTTGACGAACTTAGCAGCCGAGTAAGTTTTCGCTATATCTGGATTGTCCAGATAGAAGAGAACTATAGCTCTGTTTTTGAAAAAATCATCCATAACATTCAGCTAAATTTAAAGCTCTTTTCCCCCCTTTTAAAACAAGTTGCTACGGCTAAAAGAAGCTTTAACGATGTTTTAAAAGAGATAGCTAATGCTTTTTCCCAAAACAATTCTTAAATTTTTTTATTTTATTTATGAACCTATCCCGATATTACATTTTATTAAGAGGTAGATTATCTTTTTCTTATTTTTGCTAAAAATTAGAGGAAGAGATGAAAGGAGATAAATTTGAAGAATTGTGTGACGATGAATGGCAAATATTAAAGTATTTTTTCCTAGGAAGCTGGAAAGAAGAGGGGAAGGTAAACCTCAAGAACCATAATTTGTTGATGTTAAATATCTTACAAATACTTGCAAAGATACTCTTTTTAGCAAGAACTGACGAACTTTATCCTTTTCTTCTTCTAACATCAATTTTTTGTCTGGATCAACGATAAATTGTTTGCTACACCAAAAGCATTGATGATTTTATTTTCCGTTATGCGGATAACCGTTTTTCTCAGTCATTATTACTTTGCAAGATAATCACCTTATCACTATTGATTTTTCCTTCAAAACAAAGAAAAAACTTTATCGATGAATCAAAATCAAATAAAACTTATAGTCAGCGTTACATGTTTAGGGCCTTTTTTTGCTTTACACCTACAAATTGCTTAATCAGCTATTTTATGAATTTCTATATAAGCAGTTGCAAGTCCAATTGCCAGACTATTATTAGTTAAAATTAAAGAAGTATTAGAATTGTTTACTAATGTAACAATAGTATCAGCACGAAAAAAGATCACAAATGATAATGATCCATGTCCATTTGCACTCTGTACTATTTGTCCACCTACTGAATTTCCATTAGCGCTAACCCCTACTCTTGTATTTGCACTAGAATCAGAATAGAGGCCATAACTAATAGAATAAAATCCTGATGCAGGAATAGTAAACTCACCATTTACAGGAGGATTAAACCCTCCACCAGTTGCAAGTTGTACCGCAAGTGATTCTGTTCCAAAAGGCACAGGTTGATTAGAGCCAACAGTAGCTGTTTGAAGAAGAATTGCAGAGCAAAAAGGAGTACTAACAAAGCCTTCAGGCCCAGTAGGACCTCTAGGTCCTGTTAAACCAGTTACTCCCGTAAGTCCTACAGCTCCTGTCAATCCTGTTGGCCCAGTTCCGCCGGTGGCGCCGATCAATCCTGTAGATCCAATTGCTCCCGTGACTCCTACAGCTCCTGTTACTCCTGTTACCCCAGTTACACCTGTAGCGCCGATCACTCCTGTAGATCCAGTTGCTCCTGCCACACCCGTAGCTCCAATCACTCCCGTCGATCCAGCCGCTCCCGTGGCGCCAGTTGCGCCTGTTAAGCCCACTGCTCCGGTTACCCCCGTTAATCCTGTCACACCCGTAGCTCCAATTACTCCCGTAGCGCCAGTTGCGCCTGTTAAACCTACTGCTCCAATCACTCCCGTCGATCCAGCCGCTCCCGTGGCGCCAGTTGCGCCTGTTAAACCTACTGCTCCGGTTGCCCCTGTCGGCCCTGTCACACCTGTCGCTCCAATCACTCCCGTAGCGCCAGTTACGCCTGTTAAGCCCACTGCTCCAGTCACTCCCGTTGGTCCTGTGACACCTGTAGCTCCAATCACTCCCGTAGCGCCAGTTACGCCTGTTAAGCCCACTGCTCCGGTTACCCCCGTTAGCCCTGTCGCACCCGTAGCTCCAATCACTCCCGTAGCGCCAGTTACGCCTGTTAAGCCCACTGCTCCAGTCACTCCCGTTGGTCCTGTGACACC
>CATLPS010000038.1 GCA_950054535.1 uncultured Chlamydiae bacterium
TCGAGTATTTTCAACATAATAGTTTGCCAGGTTTACTGGAGAAAAAGCCGAATCAATTAAAATTTCATCAGAGGTCTTATCATTTACAACATGTCTTTCAGAAGGAACATATCCCCTACCAAAAGCAATTTTCAAATCAACCTGTTTTTTCATTGGTTTAGTAACAGTAAAAAGATGAAGATCAGGATTGATAATTTCAAAGCTGCCTTCTTTTATTACATCTTTTAGCGTTACACAATATTGCCCTGCATTGCGATCTAGATCTTCTTGAGTCACCTCCACTACTTTAGTAGTAATTTTAGTATCTCTTGAATGTGCTTCTTCTTCCGCTGGCAACTTTCTTAAAAGTGCTCCTTTGAAATTAAGGATAATGTTTGTTACATCTTCGATAATTCCTTCAGCTGGCATATATTCATGGAAAGCTCCATCCATTCTAATAGAAATAAGAGCCGGAGCTTCTAAAGATGATAAAAGAATTCTTCTTAAAGCATTACCTAGTGTGTGCCCAAATCCCCTTTCAAAAGGTTCTGCAACATAGACTGCACGATTTCCTTCCACAGACTTTTGCTTAACAATGATTTTTTGAGGCATTTCAAATTTGCCATATTTCACTGACATGAAGTGTCTCTCCTAAATGTAATTTTTTCTTTATTGAGAATAGATTTTTGTTAAATGCTTAACAATTTACTCTATAGGCGCTATATAATTAACGCATCCATTCTTCTAGATAGTTGTAATATAAATACCGCTGATTAATACTATTTCGAATTCATTACAATTAGACTCGACGGCGTTTTGGTGGACGGCATCCATTATGCGCAACTGGAGTCACATCCCGAATCGCAGAAATTGACATCCCTACACTTTGAACTCCACGTACAGCTGATTCTCTACCAGCTCCTGGCCCTTTCAAATGAATTTCAACTTCTTTCATACCCATGTTAGAGGCAATTTTAGCAGCATCTTGGGCTGCTACTGTTGCTGCAAAAGCAGAAGATTTACGCGAACCAGAAAAATTCACCTTTCCTGCAGAAGCCCAAGTAACTACTCTTCCCGAGGGATCAGTAATGACAATGATAGTATTGTTAAATGTCGCTTTTACATGTACAATTCCTACTGGGACGTTTTGTGCAGTTTTTTTTCTTACTTTGACTGTTTTTTTATTAGCAGGTTGCTTACTCAAGGTTAAAGACTCCTTTTCTTATTTTTTCTTATTAGCGACAGTCTTTCTTCGCCCTTTTCTTGTTCTTGCATTTGTTCTCGTACGCTGACCGCGAACAGGTAGTCCAAGACGATGGCGTATCCCTCTATAAGCTTGGATGCTAATCAATCGCTTAATATTGTTTTGTACTTGACGGCGTAGATCACCTTCTACCATGTATTCCGATTGCAATAATCCATTTAATTTCGCAATATCGTCTGATGTCAACTTGTGAGCACGCATATTGGGATCTAGACCTAACTTTACGATGATGTCGTTTGAAAGACGACGACCGATTCCATAAAGGTAAGTTAAACTAATTTCTAGTCTTTTGTTTTCTGGTATATCGATACCTAACACTCTAGGCATTGAACTCTCCTAATGTTCCATATAAATGTTTGTAACCATATTGAAATGGCATCACTCAAAATTAATTCATTAACTATAAGCAAACTAAGCATTTAATATCAACAGTGTCTCTATTTTGTTTTATGAACTAATTGATTTGCTATATTTGCTAAACTCTATGTTTTATTCTAGCGGGTTTTTGTACGGCTACGCCCTTTTGTCATAAAGCCATCATATCGTTTCATTAACAAGTGAGACTCTACTTGTTTCATTGTATCTAAAACAACACCTACTAAAATCAATAAAGCTGTACCACCAAAAAAGTAGCTGATTGTTTGCGAAACGCCTAAAAAACGGCTCACCATATTTGGTAAAATCGCAATGAGCGCTAGAAAAAGCGCACCTAATAAAGTCACTTTATTCATTGTCTGTTCTAAAAATTCTTGAGTAGGCTTACCTTGTCTAACTCCTGGAATAAATGCTCCATTTTTTTTCATATCAGAAGCAATTTGATCAGGTCTAAATTGAGTTGCTGTCCAAAAGTAAGTAAAAAATACAATCAAAGCTACAAATACAATAAGATAGATTGTATTTCCTGGTGAAAGCCAGCTAGCAACCTCACCTAAAAAATTTCCTTTGCCTATAAAAGTTGCTAAAGTTGCGGGAAACATTAAAAGTGAAGAAGCAAAAATAACAGGTATAACCCCAGCATAGTTTATTTTCAAAGGAATATAAGAAGAGCCTGCTTGAACCTCTTTTCTTCCTACCACTCTCCTAGCATGTTGCAATGAAATACGACGATGACCCTGTATTACCATAATCGTGGCAAGTGTTACAATGATAAAAACAGCTGCTAATACCACGATAGAAGCAAAATTCATCTGACCCGCTTCTTGAGAATCTAAATTAAGCTGCTGAATGATCAATCCGATTGCAGTAGGAATTTGAGATAAAATCCCTAAGCAAATAATCAAGCTAATTCCGTTTCCAATACCTCTTTCTGTAATCTGCTCTCCTATCCACATTAAAAACATTGTTCCAGTAGTCATTGTACAAATAGTAATCATGTAAAAAAGCCAAGGTACTCCAAAAGCAGTCACATCTAATAACTCCGTTGCTACTATACCTGGACTAGAAAGATTCATTTGCAAAGCATATTTAGCAAATAAAGCTGCTTGCAAAAAAGAGAGAACAATAGTTAAAAAACGAGTGGAACGATTGATTTTTCTTTTACCAGCTTCCCCATTTTCTCTTACTTCCCTTTGTAAACTGGGAACTAATGCTACTAATAGCTGCATGATAATTGAAGCAGAAATATAGGGGGTGACGCTTAAGGCAACCACAGTCATTTGATAAAAAGCGCCACCAGAAAAGATGTCAAACATTTGAAATAAGTTTTGCGTGCCACCAGTCATATGTCGAAAAAAACTTACAGCTATTTCGCCGTTAATTCCCGGTACAGGAATAAAACTGCCAATACGGCACACAGCTAATAAAAAAAGAGTCAAAAGTATTTTCGACTTAAGCTCAGGAATTTGAAACACGCGTCTTAGTTCGTTTAGCATCTTACTTTTTTGGTTGTATATAGATTATAAAATCTAGTCAAAAGAGAAGGCTCTTTTGTATTTACTATCACTAGATAATAAATTACTTATTGATTTCAAATGGGATTTTAGCATCTGTTAACTTATCACGAGCTCCAGCAGAAATTGCTTGTACTTGAAAATTAAGCTTTTTTTTCAGTTCCCCATTTCCTAAAATTTTTACGCCATGAGTTTTTCCGTTAATAAATCCATGAGCTTTTAAAGAATCGATGTTGACTGTATCTCCGTCATTAAACACCGCCTCGATTTGCTCAAGATTGACTACGTCCATTTCTTTACGGAAACGAGCATTATTAAAACCACGAATAGGTAGTTTCATATAAAGAGGCATTTGACCACCCTCTTTACCCCAACGCCTTTTGTAACCAGACCTTGAACCCGCTCCTTTTTCACCACGACCACACGTCTTACCTAGCTTAGAGCCCATTCCACGACCAACACGTTTTTTAGATTTGCGTTTACGCGAAGTATCTTTAAGCGAATTTAAATTCATCATGATTCTCTACCTCTTCTCTGCTTTATCTCATCACGAGTTGATAATTGCTCGATGGCATTAAATGTAGCTTTTACTTGGTTAATTGGATTACTTGATCCTAAACTTTTAGCGGTTACATCTTTAATGCCAGCCATTTCTAAAACTGCTCGGACTTTTGAACCGGCTACTACACCTGATCCTTTAGGAGTTGGCTTAAATAAAATAGCAGCTCCATCCCAGTGAACCATAAGTTCATGAGGAATTGTAGTTCCTTCCACAGGGCAGGCAATTAAATTTTTTCTAGCAGCCTCTCCACCTTTACGAATTGCATCAGTTAATTCGTTTGCTTTTGCAAAACCATAACCTACCAACCCATTTCCATTACCAACTAAAATCAAAGCAGAAAAACTAAATCTTCTTCCCCCTTTAGCTACCTTTGAGCAACGGTTGACGAACAAAACTTTTTCAGTTAAATCGCTTTCATTTTTTTCTTTTTTTGGTGAATCATTATTTTTTGCCATGATTTTTCCTTAATCTCTCTTCTTGCATTAAAACTGAAGACCACCAGAGCGTGCTGCATCCGCTAACTCAGCTAATATTCCATGATATTTTGCAGACCCTCTGTCAAAAATAACTTCTTTAATGTTTTTGCTTTTAGCAATATCAGCAATGCTTTCACCAATTTTACGAGCAGAACTTTTATTTTTTCTATTGAACTCGCTGTTTTGCAGTTCTTTTGAAAAAGTTGATGCGCTTGCTAGTGTAATGCCTTGTTCATCATCGATCAGCTGTGCTTGAATGTGTTTGTTGGTTTTAACAACGCAAAGTCTTGGCTTACTTGCAGTTCCTCTCAAATGCTTACGCACTCTCATTGCCCGTTTTTTGCGCAAAACTTGTTTATAATTCACCTGTTTCAACATACTATTTCATTCCTTCCACTATTATTTCTTAGCAGCTGATTTTCCAGCTTTTTTGCGTACATATTCGCCAGAATATCTAATCCCTTTTCCTTGATAGGGCTCTGGGGGCCTTTTACTACGAATTGTGGCTGCAAACTGCCCAACGAGGTGCTTATCAAAACCTGAAATAGTGATTTGTGTATTCTTTTCAACCTTTACTGTTAATCCCGAAGGAATAGAAAGTTTAGTAGGATGAGAAAAACCTAACTGAAGATCCAATAAATCTCCTTGTACAGCAGCACGATAGCCGACACCAATCATCTCTAGTTTTTTATCAAACCCATTTGTGGTTCCTTCCACCATATTATAAATCAAAGTGCGGTAGAGCCCATGAAAATGGTCAGCATCTGAATCTTTATTAGTTTTTGAAACAGAAACTTGGTTGTCTTCCACTTTTACTTCTATTCCAGGCACTAATTTTTGATGCAATGTTCCTTTGGGGCCCTTTACAACGATTTCTGATTCTGTTACTTTTACCTCGACGCCCTTAGAAAGGGGAATAGGTAATTTACCTTTACGAGACATGATCCTTTTCTCCTTCGATCTTTACCAAATCCAACATAAGAGCTCGCCACCGATACCCTTTTCTCTTGCTTCTACTCCCGACATCACGCCTTTTGAAGTAGAAACAATTGATAGGCCCATATTACCATAAAATCTTGGAATACTTTGGTGACCTACATATTTTCTTAAACCCGGCCGAGAAATTCTTTTCAATCCTTGAATAACTGGTCGACGACCGTTCGTATATTTTAAAAACAGACGAATCGTACCACGTTGACGCTCATCGACTTTAACGAGATAATTTTCGATAAAACCTTGTTGCTTTAAAATTTCGGTGAGTCTCTGTCTCATTTTACTCCAACTCACATCGACAAAACGATGTTGAGCACGCCCGGAGTTGCGAATCCTTGTGAGGAAATCGGCTAATGGGTCGCTGACTGCCATAAGTTCCTTCTCCTATTCTTTATGCTGCTACCGAAATCGGCAAGTTTTTAAATGGAACTCCAAGCAATCTTAAGAGTTCGATGCACTCTTCATCCGTTTTGGCGCTAGTGACAAACGTGATGTGCATACCTTGTGTTCTTTTTACTTCATCTAAATTAATTTCTGGAAAAATTTGCTGGTCCACTAGACCTAATGTATAATTTCCCCTTCCATCACATGTGATTGAAAAGCCTCTAAAATCACGTATACGAGGACAAACAATATTGACAAAACGATCTAAAAAATCATACATTCTAATTCCGCGTAAGGTCACTTTAATTCCAATGGGTTGCTTTTCGCGCAATTTGAAATTAGAAATAGCCTTCCTTGCTTTAGTAATAATTGGTTTTTGACCAGAAAGAAGAGTTAGTTCTTTCACACAGTCTTGAATAGCGTTTTTATCTTTAGAAGCTTCTGCTATTCCCATATTGATGACAATTTTTTTTAGGCCTGGAACTTGCATTGGATTTGCATAAGCAAATTTTTCTTGCAATTGAGGCTTTATCAAAGATTGATATCTTTTCTTTAACCTAGACATCTTATTTTACTCACTTAGGTTTTTTTACTGAACGATAAATGACTTCATCTTCACCATTTTTGTAAACATAATGGCGTTGTCCGCTTTCATCTGTGCGAACTTTTAACTTAACACCTTGATTTTCGCCTATACAAATCTTAACATTAGAAATATGAATAGGGCATTCAAAATCAACAATTCTGCCTTTTGGCATCTCTTGTGTACGTTTGATATGTTTTTTACGCATATTGACACCATGAACAACTACACGGTCTTCAATAGTAGATTTAACTATTCCTGTTTTCCCTCGATCGTTCCCTGCGATAACGACGACATTATCCCCTTTACGAATCTTTCTGGACAAGGATTTTTCTCTTAAATGATTTTTTTTCATCTATGCCTCTTAAATTTATATCACTTCAGGAGCTAAAGAACAAATTTTAATAAATTCTCTTTCTCTAACTTCTCGGGCGACTGGCCCAAAAATACGGGTCCCTCGAGGGTTTTTCTTGTCATCAATTAAAACACAGCTATTTTTGTCAAATCGTAATTTAGTTCCATCTTTACGTTTGATATAGGATTTTGATCTAATAATAACAAATTTGACAACATCGCCTTTTTTTACGTTTCCATCTGGATGAGCATCTTGCACCGAACCAATAGCAATATCCCCAACATGAGCATATCGACGTTTAGAACCGCCTAACACTTTAAAACATTTCACTCGTTTTGCGCCTGAGTTGTCAGCAACTTCCAGTTCGCTCTCTTGTTGAATCATGACTTACAAACTCCACAGATTATCAACTGATTAAATTATTTATGAAAGAGCAATTTTATTTCTTAGTTTACTTGAGGTAGTACACGCCATCTCTTTAATTTAGACAAAGGACGGGTTTCCATAATTTGCACTTCATCACCAACTTTTAATTGCTCATTTTCATTGTGAGCGTAATATTTTTTACCGCGAACAATGACTTTACCATATACAGGATGACGCATTGTACGATCTACTCTTACTACAACTGTTTTTTGCATTTTATCCGAGATAATAATGCCTTTTTTTAGTTTGCGTTTTTTTTTAGTCTCTTGTTCCATAGCTATCCTTTTGCTGACTGATCTTTATTTGCATTTTGCTTTTCTGTAATTACTGTCAGCAAACGTGCGATCGTTTTACGAGCATGTTTATGCTCGTGCGGCTTTTCTCTTTTTTTTTGATATTTAAAAGCGTGGTTTAACTCAAAAAGTTGCTTGCACTGTTCTTGGTAAGTTGCTTTTAGCTCTTCTAAACTTTGATCTCTAAATTCTTTTGCTTTACTCATATTTCCTCAAACTTGTTCTACGCGTTCAACGAAGCGTGTTTTTAGTCCCAACTTTGCTGCTGCGCGTCTTAAAGCGTTTTGAGCTACATCTCGCGGAACATTAGCAACTTCAAAAAGAATTCTACCAGGGCGAACAACGGCTACCCAATGATCCACGCCCCCTTTACCTTTACCCATACGAACTTCAGCAGGTTTTTTGGTAATTGGTTTGTCAGGAAAAACTCGAATCCAAACTTTACCACGTCGTTGAAAATAACGATTAATTGCGACCCTGCATGCTTCGATTTGTTGGTTGGTTAACCAACCTCTCTCAAGGATTTGGATTCCAAACTCACCAAAATGAACAAAGTTTCCGCCTTTGCTCAATCCAGCAAATTGGCCTTTTTGCATTTTACGATATTTTGTACGTTTAGGCATTAAAGCCATGGTCTAAGCCTCCCTTTTCAAATTGTCTTCACCATGATAGATCCAGACTTTAACGCCTATGCTACCATAAGTTGTTTCTGCTCTAGCAATTGCATATTGAATATCTGCACGTAGAGTATGAAGAGGAGTGCTGCCATCTTTATACCACTCAGTTCTAGCAATTTCTGCACCACCAATTCGACCAGACAATTGAACTTTTATTCCAAAAGCTCCTGCATCCAAAGCGGACTGCATCGCTTTTTTCATGATTCGGCGAAATGGAATTCTTCTTTCTAGCTGTTTAGAAATACTATCTGCAACAATTTGCGCATCCATGTCAGGACGCTTTACTTCTTCTACTGCTACCCAAACTTCTTTTCCAGTTAGCTTAGCTAACTCTGCTTTTAAAGCATCAATTTCAGCACCTTTTTTGCCAATAACTAGACCAGGTCTTGCTGTAACTATTGTTACTTCAATTTTACCGCTTGTGCGCTTGATTCTGATAGAGGAGACGCCAACTAAAGCAGGTTTTTTGAGTAAATATTGTCTAATTTTATAGTCTTCGATCACCATGTCGCCAAATTCTTTTTTATTGGCGTACCACTTTGACCGCCAATCGCGTTTGCAAACAAGGCGGAAACTGATTGGATTTACTTTTTGTCCCATTCGATACTCCTTAAAGATTGCTTACGACTACAGTAAAGTGACTGGTTCTTTTCATAATCGGGTGTTTACCACCACGGTTTTTTGGCTTAGCCCTTTTAAGTGTAGGACCTTCATCCACGCGCACCTCTTCTACTTTGAGGTTTTCTCTTCTCATATCAAACAGTGTCTCTGCATTTGCTACGGCACTGTCTAGCGTCTTTTTCAATAAACGACCACCTTTTAGATTGCTAAAAATCAATTGGCTGGTAGCTTCTGAAACTGATAATCCGCGAATTAAACCCGCTGCTAATCTTGCTTTACGCGGACTAATGCGAACATATTTTGTGATAGCTTTAGCTTTATTCATGATTTTCGCAACCCTTATTTCTTAACTGGATGTCCTTTAAAAGTTCGTGTTGGAGCGAATTCGCCCAAACGATGCCCTACCATATTATCTGTAATAAAAACATCAATATGCTTACGGCCATTATGCACAGAAAATGTATGCCCTACCATATCAGGAGTAATCATAGAACGTCTAGACCACGTCTTAATGATTTTTTTTGAACCTTCTGCATTTTGACGATCTACTTTTACTTGTAAATGATAATCAACAAACGGTCCTTTTTTTAGCGATCTTGCCATAACTATTTTTTCCTTCGAGCTTTAACAATAAATTTGTTAGATTTCTTATTAGATCTTGTAACAAGCCCTTTAGTATAAAGTCCCCAAGGTGTTTGTGGCGTATTACCTTTATGCTTGCCCTCGCCTCCACCATGTGGGTGGTCCACAGGATTCATCGCGGTTCCGCGCACTGTTGGTCTAATCCCTTTCCAGCGCTTTCTTCCAGCTTTACCTTCTACGCGAAGATTATGACCTGGATTAGAAACAGCACCAAAAGTAGCTCTACAATTTTCATGGATATTGCGTACTTCTCCAGAAGGCATACGAATAGTTGCATAACCTCCACTTCTTGCCATCAGCTGTGCACTTAAGCCTGCAGATCTGACTAGCTTTCCACCTCGCCCAGGATAGAGCTCTATATTATTGATAACTGAACCTAAAGGCATAAATTTTAATTTCATGCAGCAACCTACTTTAAAAGGAGGAAGGTCACTTGTTTGCACCATATCGCCAGCTTTTAATCCTTGAGAGGCCAAAATATATCTTTTTTCTCCATCAGCATAGTTCACTAACGCGATATAAGCAGTACGATTTGGGTCATACTCAATAGAAGCAATTTTACCAGGGATATTTTCTTTATCGCGCTTAAAATCGATAATACGATAATGCTGCTTGTGTCCTCCACCTTTATGGCGGCAAGTAATGTGCCCGTTATTATTGCGTCCATTTGTACGACGTTTAGGAAGCATTAACGATTTTGTGGGCTTGACTGTTGCACGTAGATTAACACCGACTCGAGTTAACTGCTCATGTGTTGGCAAAACTAGTTGACGAGTACCAGGTGTAACAGGTCGAAATTTTTTAAACATTGACTTCTTCAGCTCCTATTAAACGTTCTCAATCTTGTCATCGGGACGAAGAGTAACAATAGCTTTTTTAAAAGCTTTTGTAAAACCTTGTCTACCGCGAACGCGCTTAGCTTTTGGCTTGACGTTAATGGTATTGACAGAAACCACTTCGACACTTTCTTCTTTGTAAATTTCTTCTACCGCCGCAGCAATTTCTTTTTTATTAGCTAATCGATCAACGATAAAAACATATTTCAAAGAATTAAAACGTCTTAAAGACGGATTACTTTCGGCGTTTTTTAGCCCTTGAAGCATCATACTTTTTTCTGTCATATGAAGATGCTTTACAACTTTATAAGGGCTTTTCTTACTTCCACTCATACTCATTCTTCCTTATTTCAACCATTGAGTTAATTCTTGAAGAGCTGATTCAGTTACAATAATATTTCTCGCAACCATCACATCATATCCACTTATATTAGATGCTAGCATAAACTCTGCACGAGGAAGATTTTGCACGCTTTTAATAAAGTTTTTATGTTTATCGCTACTTACGCTTACTTTTTGAACTTTGTCTTCTGTTTTAACTTCTGCATAACTACTTTCTGCTAAAAAAAGAGTGCGACCACGACATTCTAATGACTTTAACAATTTTGCAATTGTTTGTGTTTTTGGTGTTTCCATAGCTGTGTCAGGAATTACCCAAAGTTGGCTTGACTGAATTTTTTCAGCGATTAAAGCTTTAATTGCTGCTCTACGTTCTTTTTGGTTAATGCGAATATGTTGATCGAATTTTGGTTTTGGACCAAAAACTCTTCCGCCGCCTCTAAATTGAGGTCCAACTAAATTTCCATGACGAGCTCTACCCTGTCCTTTTTGCGGATGGGGCTTTTTTGTCGTATGTTTCACTTCAGCACGTGTTTTGGTGTTAGCTGACCACTGCCTTGCGTTTGCACGTAGTGCAACAATGTAATCTTTTACCATTTGACTATTTGCAATGGACTCAGCTAAACTTTTTTCTACTGCAACATTGCCAATTTCTTCACCGGCAAGATTGTACTTTTTTAATGCACTCACAATTCAACTCCACAAGATCTTTTTACTTATGACTTTTAATTCGCTCTTTTTTTAATAGCTTGTCTAATACGAACAACACCATTACGAGGACCTGGTACTTGACCTTTCAAAAGAATCAATTGATTTTCAGCGTCCACCTTAATTACTCGAAGGTTTTGCACTGTAGTTTTTTTATTTCCCATTTGGCCTGCTTTTTTCCCCCCTGGCAAACTTCTTCCTGGAGTAGAACGCATTCCCGTAGACCCTGCATGGCGATGAAAGCCCGAACCATGAGAAGCTGGTCCTCCTGCAAAATTATGACGTTTCATTACTCCCTGGTAACCTTTACCTTTGGAAACAGCAGTAGCATCGACAAACTCAACTCCTTCAAAAGAAGAAAGAGCTATCTCTTGTCCAACAGTAAATTCTTCTGTAAAATCGGTTTTTAATTCATTTAAATGGCGACGAGGTGCAACACCTGCTTTTTTATAATGACCTAGTAAAGGCTTTGTAACACGAGCAGAGATTGTATATTCGCTTTTACCCTTTACTTTTTCAAAACCCATTTGAACGGCGTTATAACCATCTTTCTCTTGCGTTTTTATCTGAGTGACAACACTTGGCTCAACTTCAATAACTGTACAGACAATAATATTGCCTTGATCATCAAAAAGCTGAGTCATTCCACGCTTTTTACCTAAAAGCTGAGTCAACCCACGTTTTTTACTCATCGTTGTAAGCGACATATAGATTCATTCCTTAATCAAACTTGATTTGATATACTTTTCAACAAACTTTTAGTTGTTGCAATAATAAAAACTTAAATTGCGGCTACGTTACATGTGACGAGGTGCGCACGAAATGCGTTCTAATCAGGGCTAACGAAGCTATTTGAGCGATCAACGATCATTTCTGAAAGCTAAAACGTTGAGTCTAACAAAAAAAGAATATTTAACTCAAGAAAATTCAGATGAATTTCCACTTTTGCCAGACTCGCTACAAAGGTCGCTGTTTAGCTAATTAATGTAAAGGTCAAATTTCTTTCTTCTTAGAATCAGATCTCTTTTAATTTTTCTTACGTTTGATTTTTTTTACAGGGACAATTACCTCTTCCTTATCTTTGAGTTTTCTTTTTTTTTGCATTTTTTCGATATCTGCATCAGGTAAAAAAGCAAGACGCGAAGATAATTCCTGAAGAGTAGTCCCTAGTCTAACCTTAAAAGATTTAGGTTCAATTACTGCTCCTTTAACACTTACTAAAATCCAACGCAGCTGCGGAATAGTGATCATTTGATTATTACGCAGTTTTGCTTGTAGTTTTATTTGGTGCATGTCTGCTTCTGGCAAAGGTTGAGCAATGTCAAGCAAATCCTGCAAAGTAGAACCTCTTTTCAATTCATGAATGCCTGTCTGTTTGACAGCGCCTTTAATTCCAACTTGAATGAGATCTTCATGAAGCTCTTGTTTGCGCTCTTCTAGCCAAGGCATCTCATTTTTATTCAAAAATGTAGCAAATGAAAGTAGAGTTAAAATAGCAATGAGTAAAGCAATAATTAACCACTCATGAGGAGGAAGTGTTTTCAAAATACTTTTTTCCAAAATTAAAAATTAACTTTATTTTGATGTGCCAAGCAAACTTGACTTGAATAAAATATATTTTTTTGAAAAAAAATAAAATAATTATTTAAATGTAATATTGATTTGAAGTTAGCTGCAAGTTTTGCATTTTGCGGTTTTACCAAAAGATAAAGCCATAAGATATTTTTCTGATGAAGCTTAAATTTTGATTTTATCTGTTTAACACACTATTAAATAAAAATTTAAAATTTAAAATTATCTACTGTTAATATTTTTCTTTCATTCAAAATGTTGTTTTTAAATTAAAAAGCTTTTGATCACGAGTAAACGTGAAAACTTTTATTTTCTTGAGCTTGCTCTACCAAAGTTCACTCTTTTAGCTTTAGCCAAAATAGACCGCTCCTTATTTTTTATTCGCAATCGTTCACAAATCAACGTGGCGTCTATGAACTTATCCAAATAAAATTTTTATTAATGTATAGATCAACCCAAAAAGGGCAAAACCGCTCCAAATAATAGCTATTTTCTCCCACCATAAAAGCAATTGATAGCATCTGCGCTTTAATCATGCAAATGGCCGTTTCACCATCCATTATTTTTTTATTCAATCAAAGCGATGTTTTTGCCCTTATGAAGGGCAAATTTTAAATTTTTTATTTCAACAACCTTTTTTACAACTGATCACAGATGAATATTTTTAACAGTCCTAAAGAAAGAACAGCAATTTCATAAGTTAATAGTACGATAGGATTGACACTTAAAACAAGTGGTATAAGTGTACCGATAATAGATAATGCAATTAAAGAGATTGTCCATATTTTCTCTGCGCGCTCTTTTTTAAGCTTAGTGATCTCTTCCGCATCTTCTGCTTTATTGATTCTTTGTTGTAAATGGCATAGCTGATAACTATCATAAGTTATTTTGATTGTAGACCCAATTAAAGTAGCTATTTTCCCAATTTCACTTATTCCTAATAAAGCTATAGAGCGAGTTATTTTTGATCCTACTATTTTAGAAGTAATTTTTATCGCTTTGGAATTTCCAATTTTTAAGCTAATTTTGCTGAGGTTAATTAACTGCCATTTACTTAAAGTTTTAACGACCCCACATAGGCCAGAAGTAAAGAAGAAAGCTGTATAAACTTTTTCCACTGTAGGTTTGTCTTTTAAACGAATTGTCAGCTGGTCTACAGAGTTCTGTAGACGATTTAAAGTTTCTGCTTCTAGCTTATCTTTACCTGCTTTTCTTGCCACCATTATGGCTATATCTTGGCGTATAGATGAGAGTGTATTACGTGTCTCTGCGCTAATTTTAACCTGCTTGACAATACGATTTTTCCATCGCTTTTCTTCTAAAATCTCTTGCGGTAAGGTAATGGATTTTTCTAAAGCTGCTATATCGATTCTTTTTTGACTAATATGAGGAAATAGACCTGTAGTTAAAAAAATAAAGTTTCCCAGACGGGCAATATCACTCATTCCTTCTATTGATTTACCCACTAAAGGCAAAAATGAGCCACCTGATAAATTTTCTTGGAGTTTAATTGCTTTATTAAAAAGATTAATGAAATAGTAGAACGGTAAAGATAAAGACATGGGAGCTGTAACGCTTCTAATTTTTCTAATCAAACTATTTTTTTTTGCTTCTAAGTTTGGTACTAAAGGCTGAAAAAAAGAATCACTCCTCCGACCATCTACCCCTACTAATGACATTTCAACTTCTCCTTTATTTATTAACTATTTTTAATTATTATTATATTAAAATAATAATTTAAAAACAATATTTATATTAAATAAAGATGGCTTACAGAAATAAATAGAAATAAAAGAAAAACTAATGTTTTTTATAACAAAATGAAATATTTTTAATAAAAATCCCATAATCATTTATGCTGTTGATTGTTGTCATAGATTTATAATTTTTCGCAGCTGACCGTAATAAAGTTGGCCCACCAATATCTATCATATTAATGCATTTCGAAATATTATTGGTAATCTGTATTATTTTTTCAAATGGATATAAATTTACAATAACAAAGTCAATTATTGGAAAGTTTAATTTTTTAAAAGAATTAATAAATAAAAAATTTTATGACGGGTTAAAGTTTCATAGAGTTATAGATGGTTTTATGGCCCAAACAGGCGATCCCAGAGGTGATGGTACTGGTGGTTCAGGACAAAATATTCCTGCAGAATTTAATTCTTTGCCTCATATAAGAGGAACAGTTTCAATGGCAAGAGCCCAAGATCCTGATAGCGCTGATAGTCAGTTTTTTATATGTTTTAAAGAGTCTTCGTTTTTAGATGGCCAATACACTGCTTGGGGCCAAGTAATTGAAGGCATGGAATTTGTAGATAAAATAAAAAGAGGTAAAGGACCAAATGGAACGGTTAATGATCCTGACAAAATAATATCAATGAAATTAGCAAAAGAAGATAATTAAAAATATTTTATGAAGTCAGAAGCTATAGTATTACCTTATTATGGTATTGGAGATTTTTTAACGCATCTACCTTTTGTTTTAGCTATTGCTAAAAAAAATAGAAAATCAAAATTTATAGTTTTAACAAAAAGGATAGAAATTCCACTCTTTTTGCGCCCAAGGCTGGAATATAGCCTGGCGCCCGACGTTTTGGGGGGGTCTGGGGAGCCTGAAAACGTAAATTTGGTGATTTTTGGTGAAAATCGCTAAATGTTGTGAAATTCACTTCTTTGTGAAAATAATTGAATTTCATGAAAATATGTGATTTTAAGGATTTCTACAAAAAGTTAGAAGTCTAGCAGCACTCACAGGAGCCAATATTTAATGGAAAATGATGGAATTCCTGGGTTTCATGAGAATGAGTTCGTGAATGTGTTCGTTACTAAAAATCACAAAATCACTAAATTTAGTGAAAATCACCAAAATCACTAATTTTAGTGAAAACCCCACTTGCGCCGCCCCGGCTCAGAATGCTTTGT
>CATLPS010000039.1 GCA_950054535.1 uncultured Chlamydiae bacterium
CTTTAAGCAAGAAAAGCGTTGGCCGGTAAAAAAAAAGGTGATAGCCGCCGTTGGTACGATGAAAATAAAAACTTTAAAGCCGCAGCTGCTGGCTTTCATTGCAGATCCCTCTAGCCTAGCAGAGGAAAGAATGCTAGCAATTCATGCACTTTTAAAAATACAAGATTTTTTAGAGCGCAAAGAGGTGTTAGCATTAGTGACAAGTAGCCGCTCAGGGCTGCGTTTGCTAGCTTGTCAGGCAATCATGCATTTTGAATCGATGCGCGATTTGGATCAGTTGGTTTTACTCTGTAAAGATTTTAACGCAGAAGTTCGCGCAGCTGCTCTACAAGCGATCGGTCTACTAAAACCTGCCGATTTACCACAAGAGGTGCTAATTTTAGCGCGCAAGTTTGTCAAAGAGTCTCACTGCCAATTGGCAATTGCCGCTGCATGGCTGTTAACCCTTTACTATCCAGAGGAGGGCAGAGATCATTTTGCTTTTTTATTAAAAAACCCAAAAAGAAGGGATTGTTTGCTAGCGGCCATGGCTTTAAAAGCCACGGGAAAATATGGTTTACCTCTCTCTTTGCAGCTGTTTACTTCTCATAAAGATCCATTTATTAGATTGAACTTAGCAGAACATGTTGCTCAGCAACAGACAGAAACTTTAAAAGCCTGCCAAGTCATTGCATCAGTTTTAAAAAATAATCAGCAAAGGTGGTGCTTAATTGAAGAGGGGATTTTCACAGGAATAGCTACGCGGCAAATCTTTTTTAATCAGGAAAAAGAAGCTGAAATGGAAGATCAGTTGTTAAGATTAGAGATGCTTAATTTGCTAGCTATGTTCAAGTGGCCTCAAGCGCAAGAAGCAATCAAGCAGTTTTTAGCCGAGCGCAGCTGGGGCGTAACAGGGGCAGCAGCTTCTCTTTTACTGACAGAAGGTGATGAAACTGCTGTAGAGATTGTGCGAAATTTATTACACGACCCCTCTGCTAAGGTGCGCCTGCAAGCAGCGCTTGTACTATCGCTTTGGAGCCAAGAAGAAGAGGCTATAAAAACCTTGGAGCAAAGCTATTCTATTAGCGCACAAGAGCAAAAGTGCCATATCGTAGAAGCACTTGGTAGAATAGGTTCTATGCAGTCACTACCTTTTCTTATCGACCTTTTAAATGAGCCTTCGCAAACGTTAAGAGTAATCGCTGCGCTAGCGTTGATTCAATGTCTTCATCACTAGGAGAAAAACTGAAAGCTGCGCTTGATCTCAAGTGCTGCTTTTCTTCTTTAAGTGGTTGGGTTTAAGCCTTGCCAATATTTCGTTATCCATTATAATCTGCTCATAAATTTATAGGAGAAAAATTCAGTGAAAGAGAAAGAAAAAAGCGATATTGGCATAGGGAACATTTTTTCAGCTATTTTTTTAGTTGCCGGAACTTGTATTGGAGGAGGAATGTTAGCTCTGCCCGTAGCAACAGGAGTGAGCGGATTTTTTCCTTCGACATTGATGATGGTATTTTGTTGGCTAGCAATGACCCTTTCGGCGCTTTTTTTATTAGAGGTAAATCTATGGCTCAAAGAAGGCGCCCATGTTATTACGATGGCATCGACCATTTTAGGGCCGATAGGAAAAACAATTGCATGGATAATTTTTCTCTATATCTCTTATGCTTCTTTGATTGCCTATACAGCTGCCGGTGGCTCTCTTATGGTATTTGGAGGTAAGTCTTTATTATCGCTTGCTATTTCTAAGCAAGCTGGCTGTATGATATTTCTTCTTCTTTTTGGCAGCGTTGTCTATTTAGGTAATAAGTTTGTAGGGCGTATCAATACAATATTATTTATTGCTTTAATAGGGGCCTACATTGCTTTGATGGGAACGGGGTTGGGAGAGGTAAAGCAGTCGCTTCTTTTTTATCAAAACTGGTCCACAGCTTATTTAGCGATTCCTCTTTTACTAACTACTTTTAGTTTTCAAACAATGCTACCTAGCTTAACGCCTTATCTGAAAAAAAATGTATTGGCTCTACGTCTTGCTATTATTGGTGGAACGACGCTTACATTAGTGGTCTATCTTCTTTGGCAAGGACTTGTTTTGGGAATTGTTCCTTTGCAAGGCTCTTATAGTTTGATCGATGCTTTAGTAATGGGGGAGCCAGTAACTCAGTTTCTAAGGCAGCATGTGACAAGTCAATCGGTGTCGGCGATTGCGGAATATTTTGCTTTTTTTGCTCTAGTTACTTCCTTTTTAGGAATCGCTTTGGGATTACTGGATTTTTTATCCGATGGACTAAAAATTAAGAAAAAAGGGATGGGGAATGTGCTTTTAACTTTTTTAATTGTTGTTCCGGTTTACGTTTTCTCAGCCTACTACGAAAGAGTTTTTTTGGTTGCTTTAGAAACAACCGGTGGCTTTGGAGATTCGATTTTAAATGGAATTATTCCAGTGATCATGGTATGGATTGGCCGCTATCATGCCAACTTTCCGGCTACTTACCGGGTTTGGGGTGGCAAACCTTTACTGATTTTGGTTTTGAGCTTTTTTGTACTTTCTTTAATATTAGAGACTTTAATGAGCACAGGTTGGATCTGCTCAGTAGTTGATTCCTGTGAAATTTTTAGGCAAGAAATCTCTACTACCAATTTAGCTTTTCATTAAAGCCTAAAAAAATTCATCATTAAAAAAAACATTTAAACTTAAAGGATTCAAAGCATGGGAATTAGCCATTTTTTTACAGTTTTTAAGATTGCTTGCCGCTCATTTATGCAAGCTTTTAAACATCCTGAAAAAGCGCAGCAACTAATTGAATTTCCAGCTCAGGAAGAACCTAAAAACTCCGCAACTAGCCATTTAAAATTACTAGCTTATCTACAGCACTCTGGAAGGCTGGTTGACTTTTTAAAAGAAGAAATTCAAACTTTTAGTGATGCGCAAATTGGACTTGCAGTAAGAAAAATTCACCAAGAGTGTGCAAAATCACTAGAAGAATTAGTCACAGTTAGACCTTTGATAGAGGAGGCCGAAGGGGCTACCATTCAAATTCCAAAAGGCTATAACCCTTTAGAAATTAAAGTGGTAGGAAATGTGCAAGGAGAAGCGCCATTTACCGGAACTGTAATGCACAGGGGGTGGAAAGCACATAAGCTCTCTTTACCTCATAAATTAAAAGAAGGTGCAACTGGAATTATCTGCCCTGCGGAAGTAGAAATTAAATAAATAAGGTTTTTTGTTATGTCTCAATCCTCTTATATCATTGGCATTGACCTTGGTACAACGAACTCTACTGTTGCCTATTTACCTATTCAAACAGATCAAGAAAAAAACCATATCATTACTCAGGCTTTCATTAGTCAAATAACGGCAGCTGGGCTTCAGGAAGGAGCATTTTCGCTGCCCTCTTTTATCTATTACTCTTTGCCAGAAGAAAAAGCCGCGAAAGCCGCAGCGATTAGCTGGGATCAACAGCGCTCCTTTTGCGTAGGGCGTTTTGCTAAAGATCGCGGGGCAGAGCTACCAACACGGGTGATCTCTTCGGCAAAATCCTGGCTCTCACACACCGGTATAGATAGACGAGCAAAAATACTACCTTTAGAATCGGAAGAAGAGTCTATTAAAACAAGCCCTTTAGAAGCTTGTACAGAAATTTTAGGACATATTCGCGAGTCTTGGAATGAGGCCATGAAGGAGCCATTTGAGCAACAGCAAATTCTCATTACCGTGCCGGCCTCTTTTGACCCTAGCGCAAGACAGTTAGTTCAAGAAGCAGCTGAAATGGCTCGCTACCCTGAGGTGGTGCTTTTAGAAGAGCCTCAAGCAGCTTTTTATGCTTGGTTACATGCACATGCCAATAGCTGGCGGGAGCAGTTAAAAATAGGAGATGTAGTTCTTGTAGTAGACATTGGCGGAGGCACAACAGATTTTAGCCTCATTGCGATAGAAGAAGAACAAGGAAATTTGTGTTTAAAACGCAAAGCGGTAGGCTCTCACCTCCTTTTAGGAGGGGATAATATTGATTTAGCTCTTGCTTATCACGCTAAAGTACAGCTGGAAAAAGCTGGTACAGAAATAGATCATTGGCAATTACAATCTTTGATCCACCAATGCCGTGATGCTAAAGAAAAGTTACTCGGAGAAGATCCTCCCAAGGAAATAGAAGTCACAGTTTTAGGAAGAGGAAGCAGGCTCATTGCCAATAGCTTTAAAGCTACCATTACTCAAGAAGAGGTAACAGATCTGATTGTGAATGGTTTTATGCCAATGGTAGAGCCGGAGGAGCGCTCGCCTATTGAAAAAATTGCAGGGATTCAACAAATTGGACTTCCTTTTGTAAAAGACCCGCGTATTTCTTGCCAGTTAGCTAAGTTTTTATCCATGACCGGAGAGAGCGAAACAGATTCCATGAGTCAATTTGTTCTCCCTACAGCTGTTTTATTTAATGGCGGTACATTAAAGTCGAGCGCCTTAAGAAAGCAAATTTTAAAATTATTGAATCAATGGGCGCAAAAATTAAAACAAAGTAGTGTTAAGGAACTGCAAGGGGCTGATTACGATTATGCCGTAAGTCAGGGAGCTGCCTACTATGGTTTAGCCCGACTTGGGCAAGCCATAAGAATTCGCGGGGGAGTAAGTCGCAGCTATTTTGTAGGCATTGAAGAAGCAATGCCAGCTGTGCCAGGTTTAAGCCCGCCTTTAAAAGCGGTCTGTATTGTTCCTTTTGGTATGGAAGAAGGAGAGGAGCGTCACTTACCCAATCAAGAATTTGCTTTAGCTTTAGGAGAAATGGCGACATTTCGTTTTTTTAGTCGTGCTACAGCTAAATTATCAGATGGAAGAGAGCCAGTAGCTGGTAGCGAAGTGAGGAATTGGAAAAAAGAGCTAACAGAGTTGCATCCCATTGAAACTTTAATGGAAAAACAAGATAGTGAAGCAAAGTTAGCTAAAGTTCAATTAAAGTCTAAAGTAACAGAACTTGGCGTTTTAGAACTATGGTGTGTGGGAGAAGAGGGAAAAAAATGGAAACTAGAATTTGATATTCGCCATCATAAACAGCAGTAAATAAAGTGAAAAGGGTAAAGGAATGCCAGAGCTGCCTGAAGTAGAAACAGTGGTGCGTAAATTGCGTGCAGCAAACTTACTAGGTAAAACGATTCAACATGCCATCGTCTATTCACAATCGACGATTGCCAATCCCAATTCCGCGCAATTTATTAGCCAAATTCAAGGTCAAGACTTTAAGGCCATTGAAAGAAGGGGAAAGTTCATTGTAATTACTCTTGGCCAGCAGACTCTTCTGATTCACTTACGCATGACAGGAAAACTTTTTGCCTCTCATGAAGAGAATTTAAGTTCCTCTCAAAATGCAATTCATCCGCATGAACGCGTCAGACTCTGCTTTAGTGACGGACAAATTCTTCACTATGAAGACCAACGTAAATTTGGTAGATGGTCTTTGGTAAAAGATCCAAGGCAAATTCTAGATGGATTAGGTGTGGAGCCACTATCTAAAAGCTTTGATTTAAGCTATTTAAAAGCAGGGCTTCATCGCCGTCAAACTACCATTAAAGCCCTGCTTTTAAATCAAAAGTTCATTGCAGGACTTGGCAATATTTATGTAGATGAAGCGCTTTGGCTAGCGCAAGTGCACCCCATGCGGTTAGCGAGTGAGTTAAACTCTTTAGAAATAGAGGCGCTGCATTATGCAATTGTTAAGGTGTTAGAAGTTGGCATAAGTAATCAAGGTACCACACTGGGCAATCATCGCAGTAACTACACAAGCTTGAATAACGAGAAAGGAAGACATCAATCTTCTTTAAATGTGTTTAGAAGAGAAGGGCTTCCATGCCCTCGTTGCGACACAGTCATCGCTAAAATACGAGTTGCCCAAAGAGGAACTCATTTTTGCCCTTTTTGTCAAAAACTGGGCGGTAAATAAAAACAGAGTAAAATAAATAAAGTTATGTTTTTTCTTTTTCCATTAAAAGCCTTAAAGCTTCTTGTTTCATTTGAAGATGAAGGCTGTATAGGCCATTAGAACGGCTTGGAGTTAGACTTGCATTGATTCCGAGCTCTTCGATAAAGCTTGGCGGGCATTTAAGCACCACCTCTGGAGTTTCTCCATTGTAGGCGCGAATCAGTAAAGCTGCCAGCCCGGCAGAAATTAAAGCGTCGGCTTCGGCTTGAAAGTTCATTTGATGATCGATAAGTTCGGCATGAAGATACATTTGGCTTTGGCAGCCTCTTACTAAAGCTTGTTCTGTTTTTTTGTTTTTATCTAATTTAGGAAGCTCTTTTCCTAGTTCAATAATTTTTTCAAAACGAGCCTCTTCGCTATCACAAGCTTGTAGAATTTCCTTGATTTTTGACTGTTTTTCTAAACAAGAGGTAAACATATTTCATCCTCAAATAATTGAGTAAATAGACTTTAGTTTTAAAAAAACAAAATGAGTTTTTGGTTTTTTATTCTCTAACTATGTATTATCTTCTACTTTAAAAGACTTTTTGAATAGAATCAACCAAATTCCTAAAGAATAATGGAGAAGCGATCTTTTATAAGCAGAAAAACGAAAAGCAAAACAGACTATCTTTTACTTGACATTAATTTGAAAAATGGTAAGTTATTAGTCATTATTCGAAGCTCCTTGCCTTGAAGTTTTTTGGTAGAGGATCTTTGCAAATGAAAGGTTTTGACAATTAGATGGCAAAAGAAGACACAATAAAAATTGATGGAGTTGTTGAAGAGCTGCTTCCTAATATGCATTTTCGCGTTTCACTTCAAAATGGAATGAAGTTAATAGCCCACTTATGTGGAAAAATGCGTATGAAAAATATACGCGTATTGGTCGGAGATACGGTGACAGTAGAAATGTCACCTTACGATTTGAGCAAAGCGCGAATTATCTTTAGGCAGCGTTAATCTATTTAACACCTATATTGATTTTTTTTGATAAAAAAGCTAAGCTAACAGAGCTTTAGTTATTAAAAAGTAAGCTTTATAAAATTAGCTTGCCCAGATAGCTCAGGGGCAGAGCATTTGCATGGTAAGCAAAAGGTCGAAGGTTCAATTCCTTTTCTGGGCAGACATAACATATATTAACAATTTATCTATTTTACCGGAGTCGTCGGAGGAAAAAAATGGCTAAAGAAACATTTCAAAGAAATAAACCACACGTTAACATTGGAACGATCGGTCACGTAGACCATGGTAAAACAACGTTAACTGCAGCAATCACTAATACCCTTGCCAAAAAAGGCGGAGCAAAGTTTAGAGATTATGCATCAATAGACAACACACCTGAAGAAAAATCTCGTGGAATTACTATTAACTCAAGCCACGTAGAATACGAAACAGAAAATAGACACTATGCACACGTAGATTGTCCAGGTCACGCGGATTATGTAAAAAACATGATTACAGGTGCTGCGCAGATGGACGGAGCAATCCTGGTAGTTGCTGCGACAGACGGTGCGATGCCGCAAACACGTGAGCATATCTTGCTAGCTCGTCAAATGCAAGTACCTGCAATCGTTGTCTTCTTGAACAAAGTAGATATGCTTGACGAAAGTGATTCAGAACTTTTAGATCTCGTTGAAATGGAGCTCCATGAGCTTTTGGAGTCTAAAGGGTATATGAACTCGCCAATTATTCGTGGTTCTGCTTTACGTGCTTTGGAAAATGATCCTAAGTATGTAGAAGCTATTGAAAAACTAATGGCAACAGTGGATGAACAAATCCCAACACCTGAGCGTGAAGTTGACAAACCTTTCTTAATGCCTGTAGAAGACGTTTTTTCTATTTCAGGTCGCGGAACTGTAGCAACTGGCCGTGTGGAGCGTGGAATTGTTAAAATCAATGATAAATTACAATTAGTTGGTTTGGGCAAAACAAGAGACACAGTTGCTACTGGTCTAGAAATGTTCAATAAAATTTTAGATGAAGCGCGTGCTGGAGAAAACGTTGGAATCTTATTAAGAGGTTTGACAAAAAACGATATCGAAAGAGGTATGTGTTTGGCTGCTCCTGGAACTTGTACGCCTCATACTGAATTTAAAGGCCCTGTATATGTTCTAACTAAAGAAGAAGGTGGACGTCATAAGCCATTCTTCACAGGATACCGTCCGCAACTTTATTTCCGCACAACAGATGTTACTGGTACAGTAGAACTTCCAGAAGGTGTAGAAATGGTAATGCCTGGTGACAACGTAGAAATTTCTGTAAAATTGATTCAGCCTATTGCGATGGAAAAAGGAATCCGCTTTGCAATTCGTGAAGGCGGTCGTACGATCGGAGCTGGTACAGTTTCTGAAATAATGAAATAGTAAAATGATTTTAAGATAGAAAAAGGAACATTAGCTTCCTTTTTTATCTTAAAATTAAGGGTGTGTAGCTCAGTTGGTAGAGCAACGGTCTCCAAAGCCGTCGGTCGGGGGTTCGAATCCCTCCGCACTCGATATAAATTTTATCGACCAAGAGGTTCAGGTGAGTTTAGAAGCGAAAAGTGTAGAGATAAAAAAAAATCAACCAGTATCAGTAGAGAGTTCTTTTAGCTCACAAAAAATAAAAAGTTTTATTACTGATATAAAAAGCGAACTTTCAAAAATTCACTGGACAAGCCGGGCAGAACTGATAGCCTATACAAAAATTGTTATCATTGCCACTTTTGCATTTGGTATGGCAATTTATTTGGTAGATATAGTCATTCAGACAATTTTAAATAGTTTAAGTTTTATAATTCAAGCCATTGTAGGTTGAAACATTTTCAGCTCACTTCTTTCATCGTTCGCTTGACAAAATCATGCCGAGTAGAAAGTGCGCAATTGCTTCTATTTCAAATAGATAACTGAAGGGCATTCATGTATAAGTGGTACGTAGTACAGGTTTTTTCTACACATGAAAAAAAAGTCAAGAAAGCTTTAGAAGAACATCTCGATTTAAAGGGAATGACTGATTTTATCGATCAGATCTTAATTCCTACAGAAAACGTATCTGAAGTGAAAAAAGGTCGGCAACATGTTATTGAAAAACGTTTGTGGCCTGGTTATTTACTTGTTAAGATGAACTTGACAGATGAATCTTGGCAATATGTAAAAAACACAAATGGCGTTATTGAGTTTTTGGGTGGGGAAAAGCCAGTTCCTTTAACTGAAAACGAAGTGCAAGATATTTTAAAAGATTTAGAAGATAAAAAACAAAAAATCACTCAAAAACATAAATTTGAGGTGGGCGATCCTGTTAAAATTATTGACGGGGTTTTTGTTAATTTTATTGGAAGTGTCATCGATGTCTTTCATGATAAAGGTCGCCTGAGCGTTATGGTTTCTATTTTTGGAAGAGATACAAGAGTTGATGATTTGGAGTTTACGCAAGTAGAAGAAATTTCAGAAGAAAACGAAATTTCCTGAGTAAAGATAAAATAGCTGGATTGATGAAAAGCAAATAACTAGTAAAATCAAACAAAACTGGAAAAAAATAGTGGTTTTTTTGCTAATTAATAGGCTATACTGAGCTCTATTTTATCATGATTCATGAAGTAAAATTGATTTTTTAGCAGTTTTTAAAGAGACTGTTTTTAAAAAATTAACTTTAAATAGAAAAAAGATCGATAGTAGACAAAAGTGTTGAACGCCTCTATCAATGACAGTAAAAAGTCGCAAATGTCTTTTAAAGATCTTAAGTTAGCTAAATTTTATATAAAAAATTTAGCATAAAAAAATAGTAGAGGTGAAATGGCTAAACAAGTTGTTAAAATTATCAAGTTGCTTATACCGGCAGGTAAAGCAAACCCAGCACCGCCAATTGGGCCGGCCCTTGGTGGCGCGGGCGTTAATATTATGGCGTTTTGCAAAGAATTTAATGCAAAAACACAATCGATGGTTGGGATTAATCTACCAACAGTAATTACGGTTTATAAAGATAAATCTTTTACATTCATTACAAAGCAACCGCCTAATTCTGATCAAATTAAGAAAAAGACTGGGATTGCAAAGGGGTCTGGTGTTCCTCATAGCCAAAAAGTAGGTCAAATCACTCGTTCGCAAGCACGTGAAATTGCAAAAGAAAAAATGCAAGATATGAACACAACCGATTTAGAAAAAGCAACCAATACGATATTGGGATCTGCTCGTTCTATGGGCGTTGAAGAAATACCAGAGTAGAGAAAAATATATGGGTCGTCAAAGTAAGAGAACTCGGGAGATAGCTAAGTCGCTAGATGTTGTAAAAACATATAGCTTACAAGAAGCTGTCGAAATTTTGAAGAAATGTCCTCCTGTGAAGTTTAATCAAACGGTAGAGATTTCTGTAAAGCTCGGCGTTGACCCTCGTAGATCAGATCAAAGCGTTCGTGGAACTGTATCACTACCGAATGGTACGGGTAAAACCATGAAAATCCTTGTTTTTGCAAGAGGAGAAAAGGTGCAAGAAGCGAAGGACGCTGGAGCTGATTTTGCAGGTCATGATGAGCTTATTGAAAAAATTAATGGTGGGTGGACAGATTTTGATGCTGTCGTCGCTACTCCAGATATGATGCGAGAGGTAGGTAAGCTTGGGAAAGTTTTAGGCCCGCGTGGTCTAATGCCTACACCTAAAGCAGGTACTGTTACCACAGATATTACAAAAGCTATTGAAGAACTTAAAGCAGGTAAAATTGAATTTAAGCTAGATAGACACTCTGTTGTAAATAATGGCGTGGGAAAATTAACTTTTTCAGATGAAATGCTAGTAGAAAATATCAAGGCTTACTTAACGGCTGTGCAAAGGGCAAAACCTGCTTCTGCTAAAGGAGTCTATATGAAGTCTGTCTCTATTTCATCCACAATGGGTCCTGGCTTAAAAATCAATCTCAACGAAATTTCTGCTACAGCTTAAGGAGTAAAATTATGCGAGATGAAAAAAAACTCCTTAAACAAGAGATTGTAGATAAGTTCGACGTCTCTCCGTCGTTTGTCGTCATGAAGTACTCTAAACTAACAGCTAATGCTGCAAATGATTTCCGACGCGAAATTAGAGGCCTTGGTGGTGATGTAAAGATGATTCGAAAAAGAGTTTTACTCAAAGCTGCTAATGATGCAGGAGTTGATATGAACTTTGTTTCTACTGAGGGTCATGTAGGAGTAGTGTTTTTAGGCGGCGAGCCTATAGAAGTCACTAAATTTGTTTTTAAATTTAGCCAAGATCAAGGTAAAATTTTAGAGGTCTTAGGCGGAAAATTTGAAGGGCAAACCTACTCAGGATCAGATGTAGAAAAACTTTCTAAGTTGCCAAGTAAAAATGAAATGCGCGCTCAGTTTATCGGTCTTTTAGAAGCTCCAATGTCTCAAACATTGGCAGTTATGGAGGCTTTATTAACCAGTGTGCCACACTGCTTACAAAATAAATGCAAAAAAGAAAGTGGAGAGACTGACAGCTAAATCTAACAAGTGTAACTGACTTAAAGCTGTCTAGTAAATATCCAATATAAAAATTTATTAACATCATGTTTTAGAAATTAAGAGGTATTACCGTGAGTAAGTTAAAAACAGAAGATCTCGTTGACGCATTGAGCGAATTGACTGTGCTAGAAATGTCTGAGCTAAAAACTCTTTTAGAAGATAAGTGGGGAGTGAAAGCTGCCGCTGCTGCTGTTGCTGTGGCTCCTGCTGCTGCTGCTGCTCCTGCTGCTGCTGAAGCAACAGATTTCCAGGTCATGTTAACAGACGCTCCTGCTGACAAAAAAATTGGCATCATTAAAATTGTGCGCGAGCTAACAGGTCTTGGTTTAAAAGAAGCAAAAGAGCTTACAGAATCTACTCCTAAAGAACTAAAAGCATCTGCTCCTAAAGCAGAAGCAGAAGAGATTAAAAAGAAAATTGAAGCAGCTGGCGGAAAAGCTGAACTTAAAGCTGTTTAATTTTTGTTAATTTTCAAATACCAAAGGTAAGAAATTTTCTACTTTTGGTATTTGTTGCTATTTGCGTTTTTTAATAAAGGCCTTAGACTTTTCTTAAACGAATATAAAAGCTTGGCGGAAATAAAGAAAATATTTTTATTATCTGCTTTTTAAAAAAGGAATTCACCACTTGGCTATCTGCTTTCAGGAAATTTCATTTAAAAACAACTATTTTCTCAAAAACTTTTTTTTAACATCCATTTTTTATTGTCTTTTCCACTCTTTTTTATAGGAATAATTATAAATGGAGCTTTAGTTTTTAATTATCTTGAAATATTTTTTGGGTTTTAAAAGAGAGATAAATTGACTTTATCTTTCTCTTTAAATTCAAAAAACTGAGTTTATTAAAATAGATGAATAGACAAAGTTGGTCTAATTCATTAAGAGTTTGTTTACCTCAAGCCAAGCTAGATTAGGAGTCCTTACTAATGTTGAAAAGGCCACCACATCGCGTGAGTTTCGTAAATAAGGAAGAAATTATTGATCTTCCAAATTTGATAGAAATTCAAATTAAGTCATACAATCAATTTTTGCAAGCTGATAAGTTTCCCGATGAAAGAGAAAACAGTGGGTTGCAAGAGGTGTTTACTGAGATATTTCCCATTAAATCCTACGATGAAAAAAATGTCTTAGAATTTTTATCTTACCATTTAGGAGTCTCTAAATACAATCCAGATGAGTGCATTCGTCGCGGTACTACTTATAATGTTACTCTTAAAGTGAAGTTTCGTTTAACTGATGAAACAGGAATTAAAGAAGAAGAAGTCTACATGGGTACTGTCCCTTTGATGACTGACAAAGGAACTTTTGTAATTAATGGAGCAGAGCGCGTTGTTGTTTCTCAACTACACCGCTCACCGGGAATTTGCTTTGAACAAGAGCGCCATCCTCGGGGTAACTTAATTTACTCTTTTAGAATTATTCCTTATAGGGGTAGCTGGCTGGAAGGTGCTTTTGATACTAATGATTTGATTCATATTTATATTGATCGTAAAAAGCGTCGTAGAAAAATTTTAGCAACTACGTTTATTCGCGCTTTAGGCTACTCTTCTAATAGCGATATCATTGAAGAATTTTTTGCTACTAGAAAGTATAAAATTAAAAATGAAAAAGAGTTTGCCAAGTTATTAGGAAAAATCTTGGCTCAAGATGTTGTAGACGAAGAAAGCGGGGTCGTTTTTGGAAAAGCTTCGGAAAAACTGACTACGGCAATGCTTAGACGAATTATGGACGCTGGGATTGATGTAATTCGTATTGCAGAAGATGCCGACGAATCTAGCCCCATCATTAAGATGCTAGCAAAAGACCCTACTGATTCTTACGAATCTGCTCTTAAAGATTTTTATCGAAAAATTCGTCCAGGTGAACCTCCTACGTTGTCGAATGCACGTTCGGCTATCATGAGACTCTTTTTCGATCCTAAGCGTTATAACTTAGGTCGCGTGGGACGATATAAGTTAAATAGTAAACTAGGCGTTGCTATTACAGATGAAGCATTAAGCACTGTAACTTTAGATAAAGAAGATGTGATAGGCGCTTTAAAATATCTTATCAAACTAAAAAGCGGCCGCGAAAATGCAAATATTGATGACATTGACCATTTAGGCAACAGACGTGTTCGTTCGGTAGGAGAATTGATTCAAAATCAATGTCGTATTGGCCTAGCTCGCATGGAAAAAATTATTCGCGAGAGAATGAACTTATTTGACTTTTCTTCAGATACTTTGACCCCTGGTAAAATTGTATCTGCTAAAGGTCTGTCTGGCGTGTTGAAAGACTTTTTTGGACGCTCGCAACTTTCGCAATTTATGGACCAGACCAATCCTGTTGCAGAGCTTACTCATAAAAGGCGTCTTTCTTCCTTGGGGCCAGGCGGTCTTAATCGTGATCGTGCCGGTTTTGAAGTCCGCGACGTTCATACTAGTCATTATGGAAGAATTTGTCCTATTGAAACTCCTGAAGGTCCCAACATCGGGTTGATCTCTTCTCTTTCTTCTTTTGCTAAAATTAATGAGTTTGGATTCATTGAAACTCCTTATCGTATTGTTAGAGAAGGGGTGGTAACAGAAGAAATCGAATACATGACAGCAGATCAAGAAGAAAAATGTGTCATTGCTCAAGCGTCTGCGCCTTTGGATGAATTTAGTATGTTTAGCGAAGCGATTTGCTGGGTGCGCTATCGGGGAGAGCAATTTGAAACAGATACAAAGAATGTCACTCACATGGATGTATCGCCAAAACAACTTGTCTCGATTGTAACCGGATTGATTCCATTTTTAGAGCACGACGATGCAAATAGAGCGCTCATGGGCTCTAATATGCAACGTCAAGGCGTTCCTCTTCTCAAGCCAGAAGCTCCTTTTGTAGGCACAGGTCTAGAAGCAAAAGCTGCAAGAGATTCAGGAGCAGTGATTATTGCTCAAGAAGATGGAGTAGTAGACTATGTCGATGGAACGCATATTGTCATCTCTCCCAACGATAACCGTTTAGAGAAAAAGAATTATCGTTTGAAAAAATTCATTCGTTCTAATGCAGGAACCTGTATTAACCAACGACCTTTATGTAATGTAGGAGATAAAATCCGCGCAGGCGATGTAATTGCAGATGGACCGGCTACCGATAAAGGAGAAGTAGCGCTTGGTCGTAACGTGTTAGTGGCCTTCATGCCATGGTTTGGCTATAACTATGAAGATGCTATTATTATTTCAGAAAAACTGTTACGCGAAGATTACTATACTTCTATTTATATTGAGGAATTTGAATTAACAGCTCGTGATACCAAACTTGGTAAAGAAGAAATTACGCGCGACATTCCCAATGTTTCGGAAGAGACTTTGCGCAATCTGGGTGATGATGGTATCATTCGCATCGGAGCAGAAGTAAAACCAGGTGATACATTAGTTGGAAAAATTACACCTAAATCAGAAACAGAACTTGCTCCTGAAGAGAGACTTTTACGCGCTATTTTTGGTGACAAAGCATCTGATGTCAAAGACGCTTCTTTAATTGCGCCTCCTGGCACAGAAGGAGTAGTAATGGATGTAAAAGTCTTTAGCCGTAAAGATCGTCTTTCTAAAACAGATGATGAGCTAGTAGAAGATGCCTCTAAACAAAAAGAGATCCAACGCGAGTATAAAGCTAAACTTGCAGAATTAAAGCTAGAAAAGCACGAGCGTGTAGGAGCGCTTTTACTCAATGAAATGGCGCCTGGACATATTGTGCATCGACGCACAGCGGAAGTCTTAATTGAGGAAGGTTCTTTTATTACCCAAGAGCTAATCGAAGATCTTGAGAAAGAAAATATCGAAGATCTTTTAATGCCGGAAAATGAGATTTATACAGCTCTTAAGCAAACCTTGCACGATTATGAAATTGCTACCCAAACTGCAGAAACGCAATATCGCACTCAGTTAGAGTTTATGCGTAAAGGTGACACCGACCTCGATCCTGGTATTATTAGACAAGTGAAAGTTTATGTTGCTACAAAACGTAAACTT
>CATLPS010000040.1 GCA_950054535.1 uncultured Chlamydiae bacterium
AGCATTTTTACTGCTTCTTCTGTTAGACTGCCTACTGCCACATCGACTTGAACTCCTCTATTCATTGCCTCAATCACAGCTCTACTTGCATCTTTATATGTCCAAACATCCACAGAAATTTTAAGGTGATGCTTGGCATTCTCTATCAAACTAATCAGTTTTTCTTTGCCTATTTCATTCATCGTAGCTTCGACAGAGCTAGAAGAATTTGGGTCGTTATGAGGAAGTAAATAAAGCTCGAGCAATTGATCTTGAAAAGTAGATGAGAAAGGCTCGCTATTGGTTCTAGGGTTTGCAGAGGCAATGTCTAGCGCCTCTTGAAAAAGTAAAGCTCCTGTCTTTGGACTAAAAAATGCTATTGCTAAATTTTTGGAGTGATCAAAAGCGTTTTGGGTAAAGTTAGCCGAACCAAGCCAAATATATTCATGATCTACCACTAAGATTTTGTGATGCAAATGGCCTTCGCCGTGTAAACGGGTACCAATTTTGATAGCAGGGTGTAGTTTTTTACTAAAATCGAGGTGGTCGCGATCGATAACTAGCTGGATATCTAAGCCTTCACTTGCTTTTTGATTGATAATTTTAAGAACTTCTGGATCAGAAAAAGTAAAAGAAATTATTAAAATAGAGTCTTTGGCATTATTTAATAGCTCGTATACAGATCCTTGTAGAGAATTGTGATGAAGATCGCAGTTATCAAGAATAAGAGGCGTTTGCTCAATGCCTTCAATAAAGCTCTTTTCACTTGATAGATTTTCTTCGTAAATAGCATCAGAAAAAACAGCGTTTAAATTAAAATTTATCAACTGAATAAAAGTTAAAAAATATAACAAAAATTTCATGGTTAAACCTTTTTAAGTTACTTAAATTTGTATACTAATTTTTACCGGTATTTGAAATTAGTAAACCTCTATAAAAGAAGAGATCACCTGGTAAAATTTAAAAAAAAGAGGATTGATAGAATAGCTAATTTTCGTTTGAATTAACGCTTTATCTGTTTTTGGTTTTATTATTTTAAGATGAGGTTTTTTTATAAATTAAAAAATGATAAAAAATAAAATCTATTATAAAAAACAATAAAAGTCAATTTTTTATTTTTTATAATTTTCTGTTAAAAAATTAAGGGTAGATAATTAATTATTTTCAGTTAGCTATTTAATAATACTAATCAATTAATTTTGTTGTGATAATTGTTTTTTTCAAAAAATAAAAGAAGACCCTTGAGTTAACTTGTTTTGTTTTTTTAAAAAATAAACTTGACTTAAGGAGGGGGCATGGTGTTAGATCTTTTTAAAACGCCAACCAAATAGAGAATGAGAAGTGAGATGAGTAATAAGGCCCAAAAACCGCTGTTTTACATGCTGCTTTTTACTGGAATCATTCTGTTTATTTTCTTAATCATGCAACCTTTGGAAATTTTTCATTTTCGCGAGTATATCGCAATTTTATTTCCTAAAGGAGAAATTGGCGTTAAGCAGCGCGACTTATTATTCATTGTCCAAGCGATTATGCTGCTTGTCATTATCCCAGTGTTTATCTGCACCTTTGTTTTTTCGTGGAAATATCGCGCAGGTAACCCCAAAGAAGAGTATGATCCAGACTTAATTGATAACATCTTTTTAGAATTTGTCTGGTGGGGCGTACCATTTGTAATTGTAGTCATTATTAGTTTGTTAACGTGGTATAAGACTTATGAGCTTGATCCTTATAAGCCCATTAAATCTGATAAAAAAGAGATGGTAATTCAAGTAGTAGCGTTGCAGTGGAAGTGGCTTTTTATCTATCCAGAAGAAAAAATTGCAACTGTTAATTTTTTACAGTTTCCCAAAGATCGCCCTCTGCATTTTGAAATTACGGCAGATGCTCCTATGAACTCTTTTTGGATTCCAGAGCTTGGCGGACAAATTTATGCAATGTCAAAAATGAAAACAGAGCTGTACCTAATCGCAAATGAAGTAGGCGATTTTAAAGGGTATTCTGCCAATATTAGCGGAGAAGGTTTTTCTGATATGCATTTCATTGCTCGCGCCTCTTCTGAAGAAGAGTATGTAAAGTGGGTAGAATCGGTGCAAAAGTCAGATAATAAGATGCAGTGGCAAAGTTATTCAAAACTAGCTTTGCCTAGCCGAAATCAACCAGTTATTACTTATCAGCTAACAGACTATCAATTATTTGATAAAATTCTTAATAAATACATGTACCCAAGAAAAGAGTAAAGCATGTTTGGTAGATTGACTTTAGACGATTTTAAGCATGATTTTGTTCAAAATGGAGCGGTAGCCTCCATGGTGTTAGGCGGCATCGGTCTGATCGCTTTAATGTTTTATCTGAAACGTTGGAAGTGGCTTTGGAACGAGTGGATTACCACGACAGATCCTAAGCGCATTGGAATTTTATATATCATCGTTGTCCTTATTATGTTTATGAAAGGATTTGGCGATGCAATGATGCTGCGCGCTCAGCAAGCCATGTCGGTAGGGGAGTCGCAAGGATTTTTATCCGCTGGCCATTTTCAAGAGGTTTTTTCCGCTCACGGAACCACTATGATTTTCTTTGTAGGGATGGGATTTATTTTCGGGTTGGTCAATTTAATTGTACCTTTGCAAATTGGCGCGCGCGATGTAGCATTTCCTTTTTTAAATGCCGTTGCCTTTTGGCTGTTTGCTGCAGCCTCTTTGCTTGTTTTAATTTCTCTTGCCATTGGCCACTTTTCTACTGCCGGGTGGTTAGCTTACCCTCCTTTATCAGAGCTAGAATATAGCCCAAATGAAGGGGTAGATTATTGGATTTGGATTTTGCAAATTGCAGGCGTAGGAACAACACTTTCGGGAATTAATTTTTTAGTGACCATCTTAAAGATGCGCTGCCCTGGGATGACTTTGATGAAAATGCCGATTTTTGTTTGGAGCGTCCTTTGCGCAATGATTTTAATTGTTTTTGCTTTTCCGGTCTTAACAGCTACCTTGTTTATGCTGAGTTTAGATCGTTATTTAGATATGCACTTTTTTACCACCGACAATGGTGGTAATCCCATGCTCTATGTCAATTTGATTTGGGTCTGGGGCCATCCTGAAGTTTACATTCTAATTTTACCAGCTTTTGGAATTTTGTCTGAAGTTGTCCCTACTTTTTCTGAAAAAAGGCTTTTTGGTTATGTCTCTATGGTTTGGGCACTTATCCTTATTACCCTTTATTCTTTTATTGTTTGGTTGCATCATTTTTTTACTATGGGAGCAAGCCCCGGTGTAAATACATTTTTTGCTATCATGACAATGGTCATTGCCATTCCTACTGGAGTGAAAATTTTTAACTGGCTCTTTACTAAATTTAGGGGAAGAGTTCATTTTACTTCGCCTATGCTCTGGTTTTTTGCTTTTTTGCTCAATTTTACTGTAGGTGGAATGACTGGCGTACTTTTATCTGTGCCTCCGGTGGATTTTCAGGTTCACAATAGCCTATTTTTGATTGCCCACTTTCATGGAATGGTAATTGGCGGTCTTTTATTTAGCCTCTTTGCAGGCTTTACCTATTGGTTTCCCAAATTTACCGGTTTTCATTTAGACGAAAAACTTAACCGTTATGCTTTTTGGTGTTGGATGGGAGGGTTCTTGCTCGCCTTTATGCCCCTTTATATGCTTGGGTTTATGGGAGCGACCAGAAGGCTAGATCATTATGAAGCAGCCACTGGCTGGCATCCTCTATTTATACTAGTAGCAATTGGCGCGTTAATTATTCTGTGCGGCGCCGCAATACAAATGTTTGGACTTTTTTGGAGTATAAAAAATCGCAAAAAAAATTGGGACCATACAGGGGGCGATCCTTGGAATGCAAGAACCCTTGAGTGGGCGACCTCTTCACCGCCGCCTGTTTACAACTTTGCTATTATTCCCACTGTTAGTGGGGTTGATCCACTTTGGGCGATGAAAAGAGGGGAGGCTCCTCCCCAAAAAAAAGATTACGAAGATATTTCTATTCCTAAAAATAGTTCGATTGGGTTTTATATCGGAGTCTTTAGCTTAATTTTTGGCTTTGCAATGACATGGCATATCTATTGGCTAGCGCTAATAGGTTTGGTGGCCATTGTAATTTGTATGATCATTCGGCTTTCAGGAGAAGACGATCATGAAATCATTCCTGCAGCAAAAGTACAAGAAATAGAAGAAGCAAATGCAAAGAGGCGTTTCGTATGAGTGATCAGTCTATGATGAATGACTCCATGACAGTGCACCATGTGCCTAATAAAAAAGCTGACCTTAGCCAACCAGATCCTCATCAAGATGCTTTTTCGATGACTTTTTTAGGCTTTTGGTTTTATATCATTACCGATTGCTTAATTTTTACCACTCTGTTTACCACTTATGCAGTGATGAAGAGCGAAACTTTTGGTGGAGTGCGCTCCCAAGATATTTTTGAGCTGTCTACTGCTTTTGCAGAAACGATGTTGCTATTAGTTAGTAGCGTAACTTGCGGACTTGCTGTTTTAGCAGCTGTTAAAAGTCAGCGAGTGCGATCCATTTGTTGGCTTGCTATTACTTTTTTGATAGGCGCATCTTTTATTTTTTTAGAGCTAAAAGAGTTTAGTTCACTTGTAGAAGCAGGACATGGATGGGAAAAAAGCGCCTTTTTATCTGCTTTTTTTACTTTGGTAGGAACTCACGGTCTTCATGTCTCTGTTGGTCTTTTTTGGATGTGCGTCATGATGGCGCAGCTTTTTTTTAAGGGCATTACTGTTTCCACTTTTCGCCGGCTTGTAATCTTTAGTCTTTTTTGGCATTTTTTAGATCTAATTTGGATTTTTATTTTTACCTTTGTCTATTTGATGGGAGTTGCTTAATATGAGCTCAGAGTTAAGTCTAGAAGCAGTTAAAAAAGAGTGGCACGGAAGTTTAAAGTCTTATATTATTGGCTTTATCTGCTCGCTTTTACTTACTTCTCTTTCCTTTTATTTGGTGGCTGCAAAAATTCTCACAGGCCACGTGTTAATTTATAGTTTAGCTGGCCTTGCGCTTATTCAAGCAATTGTGCAGCTCTTTTTTTTCTTGCATCTAGGTCAAGAGGCAAAACCTAGATGGCAACTATTCATTTTTCTTTTCATGCTTTTTATTATGTTAATTATCGTCATTGGCTCTATTTGGATTATGGTAGATTTAAATGATCGTATGATGCTCAACATGCCGATGATGGAGGGAATGCATGATTAATTATTATTTAATTACTAAGCCTGGAATTGTAATGGGAAATCTATTTACAGTGGCAGCAGGTTTTTTACTGGCCTCTAGGGGAGTATTTTACCCGCAACTTTTTTTAGCTACTTTAGCTGGTCTTGGCTTTATTATGGCTTCTGCCTGTATTTTTAATAACTATATTGATCGATTCTTAGACCAAAAAATGCAGCGCACCAAGCAAAGGGCTTTGGTTACAGGCTCTATCTCTAATCAGCAAGCAATTTTATTTGCAACTGCGCTAGCAATTATTGGTAGCGTAATTTTACTTTTATTTACTAACTACCTCTCTTTCCTTGTAGCATCGATTGGTTTTTTTGTTTATGTTGTGCTTTATAGCCTTTGGAAAAGTAAAACAGTTTATGGAACTGCAATTGGTAGTATCGCCGGAGCTGTGCCTCCAGTGGTAGGTTACTGCGCTGTTAGCAATCAGTTTGATTTAGGAGCTATTTTGCTTTTCGCTCTTCTTGTGCTTTGGCAAATGCCCCATTTTTTTGCGATCGCAATTTTTCATTATGACGACTATGCAGCGGCAAAAATTCCTCTTTTGCCTATAGAAAAAGGATTGTTAGTAACAAAAATTCATATGCTTCTCTATATTACTGCTTTTATTTTTGCCGCAGCGTCGCTTACCTATTTTAACTTTACAGGATATATCTATTTGATTTTTACGATGACTTTTAGTTTAGGTTGGCTAGCTTTATCTATTAAAGGGTTTAGCAGTAAAAATCATCATCAGTGGGCTAAAGAGATGTTTCGCCTTTCTTTAGTCATTATTGGAGCCATCTGTCTTTTAATTCCTTTAGATACAGTTTGAAAGTAGAGAAGCATGACTAAAAATACTTTGCCAAAGATTGTTTTAGTAGGCCATAAGTCTTGTGGCAAAACCTATTTTGGAAAACATTTGGCGCAAAGTTTAAATCTTCCCTTTATTGATAGCGACTGTTTAGTAGAAAAACTCTACTATCTTCGTCATCAAAAAAAACTAAACTGTCGCCAAATCTTTAAAAAAGAGGGGGAAGAGCGGTTTCGTTTTTTAGAAACTTTGGCTATTCAAGAGGCTTGCCTCTATCGCTCCGCAGTGATCGCGCTAGGAGGGGGCTCTTTAATGAAAGAGGAAAATCAAAAGTTACTACAAAAAACAGAGAAAATTGTCTATCTTCATGCCAATAAAGAGCTCATTAAAAATAGGCTCTTTTCTCAGCCTCTGCCCCCTTTTTTAAACAGCCCTTCTCCAGAAATCGCGTTTAATAAGATGTTTGAAGAGAGAAACGAAATGTACACTAAAATAGCAAGATTTACTATTTCTCTTTGTGATAAAAAAAATGAGCAAGTGCTAGCAGAACTTAAGCAAATTGTAGAGAAAAATCACTAATAATCAACTATTTAAGAAAAAAAACTTTTTGTTAATTATTGATTGATTTTTAAATTTTAATTTGACAAATTGAGGCTACGTTAAAGCTTTAAGGCAAAGCTTTTAGGAAGTCACAAAGAGAAATTGAAACTATTAAAGAGGTTAAAAATGAAGAAGTTAGCATTTGCTTTGATCGCATCTTGTGCTTTTGTGCAGTCTGCATTTTCGCTGGAGACAAGACTTAATGAAAGCTTGACCCCTTTTCGAGAAATGATTGATTCTGAGCTATTACAAAATAGGTTGCAAGCCGGCGATTTTATATTAGGAGTACAGCGTATTACTCCAGGACTAAATAAAAGGGGTAAAGTTTTTTACAAGATCGACGTGAGACGGGGAAATGGCAGACGCAATCTAGAAGCAGATTGTTCAAGCATTCCTAGTACAAGAGATGCAAGGGGTAACATAATTAGCTTTATAGCGACTTTTTCTGTTACTAATCCTATTGACATTGGTTCTCCTATTTATACCTTAGAAAGGATTAGACGTTTAAGAAATAATGAATTAAATAATTCTAATAGTTCTTTTGACAATAACTCTTCTGACAGCTCTTCTAGTAGCTGGTAGAATTTTTTTGAGGGCAGAGTTTTTAAACTTGTGAATAATCAAACTCTCAGTTTATGCTCTGTCCTTTAATTTTTCTGCTACTTTTATAGATTCTAAAAACAGCGTTATGAACCATTTTCATCTTCCTCCCCTTGTTAATAGCGAAGATAAAACCTCTTTTTTAGCTAATTGCATTAGAAATAATTATCGACACATCAAAAAGTGGGCCAAAAAAAATAGTACTAACTGTTTTCGTATCTATGATCGCGAAATCCAGCAATTTCCCATTGCCATTGATTTTTATGCAGGCCGTTTTTGCGTTCATTATTACGCTTCTTTAAAAAATGGGAAAAGTCCATCTGCAATCCTTAGAGAAGAGACCTTTAAAGCGTTAAAACTCCTATTTGGGCCTGCTATAAAAGAAAGTGACCTCTATTGGCGTATACGTGCCAGGGAAAAAGAGACCCGGCAATATGAGAAAATTCAAGAGCTGAATCACTTTTTTTCTGTACAAGAGCATGGTCACCATTTTTGGGTGAATTTGCAAGATTATTTAGATACCGGCCTTTTTTTAGATCATCGCCAAACGCGAAAATATGTCACATCGATCTGTAAAAATAAAAGTGTGCTTAATTTATTTGCGTATACCTGTTCTTTTAGTGTGCAGGCGGCTTTAGCTGGCGCAAAGTCAACAACTAGCGTCGATCTTTCCCGCACCTATCTTCAGTGGGGTCAAGACAATTTTTTATTAAATCATCTTCACTTAAATAATCATCGTTTTATTAGAGAAGACTGTTTAAAATTTTTAGATCACGAATTTTTTGCCGGTCCTCGATATGATTTGATCATTATTGATCCACCTACCATTTCTCGCTCTAAAAAGATGAGTCAGCTATTTGATGTGCAAAAAGATTATCTTTCTTTGCTGCAAAAAGCTCTAAAGTTGCTTAATAAGCAAGGAGTCATTATATTTAGCACTAACTCGAGAAAATTTAAATTTGATCCTAGCTTTTTGGAAAATAACGTTGATTTTAAAGAGATCACTCATTTGACAATTCCAATTGACTTTAGAAATAAAAAAATCCACCGTTGTTGGCAAATTCAAAATAGGGAAAGTCCATAATGGCTGTAATTTTATGAGTCGTTTAGTCTAAATTAATTCAATCTACAACGGTTAAAAATGAGAAGGGCTAAAAATAGATGTTTTTAGCTAAAAAAATAAACAAATAGGTGTAAAAATGGTTGCTGATCGCGAGCGTTCTTTAGAAGATATCGAAGAGATGAAAAAAGATTTTCAGGCTCTTAAGGCTGAAATGGAGGCAAGCAAAGAGATAGAAGCAGATTTAGAAGAAGATGTAGAGTATATGAATCAATCTATCGAAGTTCTTCTTGAAGAGCTGAATCAAGTGAAGTCGGAAAGCGATCTAACGATTAAAAAAAATATTAAAATTGATGCTTTACTTACTTGGGTTGGTCAATTTTTACCTGAAATGGCAGAAGAAGATGACTTTGATGACGAAGAATTCGATGATGAAGAATTAGACGATGAAGAGTTTGAAGAAAACGAAGAGACAAAACTGTAAAATCTAATTGTTTTTCATAAAATTTTTATTTTAAAGCCGTTTTTTTAACTAAAAAACGGCTTTTTAATTGCCTAATTTTTATTAATATAATAAATAATTGATTTTTTAATTTAAAAAATGTATAATTATTATTAATAATAAATAACTAGGATATTAAATTTTGAAAAAATTTTCTTCTATCTGTTTTTTTCTATTTTTTTCTTTAGCACTCATCAAAATTAACTTTGCAGAAAGTAAAGCCCCTCTAAAAGATAGAAAAAAAAATGTGAAAGAAGCTTTTCAAGCATCTTTAACAGAATTTATTTCTGTGAAAGGCTTTTCCAAAGCAGTTATTTCCGTTTATCAAGAAGATCAAAAATTGGTCGATGAATGTTTTGGAGCTTGTACAAATGAGCCAAGAGTCTATCCAATTGCCAGTATTTCTAAGCTACTTACCGAAGCTGCTATTCATCATTTAGTTTCTCAAGGCAAACTTTCTTTGCAAACAAAAGTGATGGATTTTTTAAAGCTCAGCTATCAGCCTTTAGATAAGAGAGTAAATCAAATTACAGTAGAGCAGTTATTAAATCATACAGGCGGCTGGGATAGGCAAATCTCTAGTGATCCTCTTTTTTGTTTGGATTTACTACCAAAAGAATTAAACTGCAGTGAAAAGTTCATGAAATATGTCTTAACAACCCTAGCGTTAGATCATGATCCTGGGGCAGAAGAATCTTACTCTAATTTTGGCTATTTTCTTCTTGGAAGCATAGTTGAAAAAGCAAGTGGACAAAGCTTTTTAAGCTATATTAACCAACATTTGGCAGAACCTAATCAGGTCCATTTTTACCAAGCGCATCTTACTCAAAAGCAAGTTGCTGAGCAGCCTCTTTTAAATTACTTTAATTTAGAACTCTCTACAGCCTCTTTTGGACTGGCTGCAAACTTATCCGAGCTCTGTTATCTTTTTACGAAAATAGATCGTCATGGAGAGTTAAAAACTACTTCATCTTCTTTTGCCCATTCTACCCAAAAAGATAGCTGGAGCAAAGATGGCAGCTTGCCAGCCACTACCACATCTTTGATTAAACATTTTCCCAATAATATTGTGATTGCGGTCTATATTCCCAGTCGAAATGAACAAAGCTGGGAAGAAGATAATGAAGAGTTAGTGGAGTTAATGGATCAAACAGTTGAAAAACTATGGGCAGTTTAAAGAAAAACCACTCCTAATACTATATCAGAGGTAATTTATCTGTTTTGGTCTTGGCTTGATCTAAAAAAGCCATCCTTTATCTCAAGCCAAGCTAGCTTAAAAAAATTAGATTAAATCATAGACTTAGGATAAATATGATTGCTTTTTTTTCTGTGATCCTGTTGCTATTAAAAGTTTACATTGAACCTTAAAATTTTTTCCTCTTCTTATTGAAGTTATACTTTTTTCTTGTCACAATTGATTTGCAAGAAAAATGAAGAAAAGGAAAATATCTACACAATGTGCGCTCAAGAAAAAGACCCTTTCTATTCTACTTTAATTTTTGGATCTGCCATTGCCTTAGGCATTATCAGCGGGCTACTTCAATTAGAATGGATAGAAAAAACTGCAGAAATAATTTCTGAGTTATTTATTAGTTTATTAAAGCTAATTAGTTTACCCATCATTTTTCTTTCCATTATCTCCACCTCCACTGGAATGGAAAATCTGCAGCAGATCAAACAGCTTGGTAAAAAAGTTTTAAAATATACTCTTCTTACTACTTTACTGGCTGCTACTCTTTCTTTTTTTCTATTTTTATTTATTTGGCCTGTAGGTCATTCCCAAGAGTTTTTTTCTTCTTCTATTTTAGAAAAAAGTTCTCAACCAAGCTACCTTACTTTTTTTCTTCAGATCATCCCTTCTAATGTAGTACAGCCTTTTAATGAAAATAATGTAATTGGAGTACTTTTTTTAGCGCTTTTACTTAGTTTTGCAATTATTTCTTTGCAGCCTGAGCCAAAACGCATTTTACACTCTTTTTTTTCCAGCTTCTATTTAGCAGTGATGAAAATTACCCAATGGATTGTAAAAGCAATGCCGCTTGCTATCTGGGCATTTTTAGTTTTATTTATCCGTGATTTACAAAAGGGACTTCCCTTTAAAAGTTTAGCGCTCTACCTCACTTGTGTGGTCTCTGCCAATTTGATTCAAGCGTTAGTTGTTTTACCTGTTTTGTTAAAAATCAAGGGACTAAAGCCTTTTGAACTCTTTATAAAAGTTTTTCCTGCTCTTTCGGTGGCATTTTTTGCCAAGTCTTCTACTGCTGCTCTGCCTATGTCAATGCGCTATGCAGAAAAAAATGCAGGAATCTCCAAACAGGTAGCTAGCTTTTCTTTGCCTCTTTGTACTACCGTGAATATGAATGGATGTGCTGCTTTTATTTTCATTACAGTGCTTTTTGTTTCCATGGCAGAAGGTATGGTTTATACTCCACTAGAAATGTCTTTTTGGATTATTTTGTCCACAATTGCAGCCATAGGAAACGCAGGTGTTCCTATGGGCTGTTATTTTTTAGCTAGCGCCTTTTTAGCTAATATGGGAGTTCCTTTAACAATTTTAGGGATCATTCTGCCTTTTTACGCCTTTATCGATATGCTAGAAAGTAGCATTAATGTCTGGTCAGACTTAAGTGTGACAGCACTTGTTCATCAAGAACTAAAAAAAGAAAATTCTATTTTCGCGGCTACTTAAAAAAAAATAATAGCCATTAAACAGAGCTCAAAAAATTTTATCTTTTGATAAAAAATAATTTTTTTTAGCTCGATCTGAGTAGGTTAAAAAGTCAGGTTTCTAGTGTAACTCACACATTTTTAACATTTTAAAATAAAAAAATGCTTTTTTTATAGTTTTTATATTTTTTTGTTGTAGTTTTAGTTTTCTTTGGCTACATGTAGTGTTAAGTATTAATTTTAAAATGATTTAGTTTCGATGCAAGCTTATAGGAAATAGATAAAAGCTATTGCATAATTAACTAAAAAAATGGTTGAAAAATTTTTTGATTTTTTATAGGTCTAAAAGCGTAACTATTAAACCCTAACAGGAGTTTATTATGAAAAAAGTGTATCTATTTTTTTCTCTTTTTGTATGTTGCTTTATTGCTTCTGCCAATGCTCAATATAGCGGTGCTAGCCAGCAGGATTGGGCAAACCAAAGTAATCAAGACTACTCTTATGGCAGCAGCGGTAGTGAGTGCGCACCACCAGAAAAACCAATGAACGATTGTTATTGCCTTTACTGTCGTTATGTACCAAAGTATTACAACAAGTGGCACTGTGACTATGTTCCACAGTATAGCTATAAAAAGTGTTGCCGATATGTACCACAACAATATCAAAAAACATGCTGCCGCATGGTACCACAGTATTACAACGTGACATGTACACGCCAAGTACCTCAATACTACTATACATGCCAAACAAAACAAGTACCAAAATACCGCTGCGAAAAATGTTGCAAGTGGGTTCCTCAATACTACTACAAACATTTATCCGAGCCAACTTGTGGCGATCGTTGCGCAGAAACTTGCAGATAAAAAACTGGTTAAAAAAGATGGAGAAGCACGCTCCATCTTTTTTAAGCAAAAACGACCTTTTCTTTTTTACTTCTCTTAAATTTTTCATCAAAGTTAAAAAAATGATAGACTGCCAAAATCACTTTTTCAACTAGCAAATAGAAAAAATGAGCTGTACAAGCAGCTATAATCCTTACACTCCAAGCAGCATACCACTGAAAAGTAGGCATAAGCGCGCCTATAGCTAAATAACCCATATTATAATCGCACATAATCTGAATCGCTATTTGATCGATAGCAGCCATTAAGCCTACTGCATAAGCATAGCCAAGCACATAGTAACCTGCAAGTAAAGTGGCCCCATATAAAGGAACTATTCTACAAGCTTTTTTGATAAAGGAATATTTTGTTTGTTCATTTTTTTCTAAAGGTTCTTTTTCCTGCTTATTTGAGTAAAAAAAAGATGGCAAGTAGTTCATATCTATATCCTAATTAATTTTGTAAGCTATCTTAGCTTTCTTTTTAAAATTTGTAAATTAGCTTGCATTTTTTACTTCATCAATTAATCATTTAATCTAAGATCGGTCTGATCTATTTAAGAAAAATGAAGGTTCTAGCAACCATTCCTTACTCTAAAGCAAGGAAGTTTTTTTCGTTTTTGATTATTTTTACAGATGTTTTACAGGAATTACAAGTCAATGAGTTGGTCGAAAAAAACTTTTTTAGTCAGTTTTGCTCTTTTTTTTCTCTCTTTTCCATCCTTTTTTTTAAATGCTCAATCCATTTTCGGACAGGCAAATTTTTCTTTTACTCCCGAAATCTATTTTGTAACAAGGCAGCGAGAAGGGGGAACAAAGCAATCAGGCATGGCATATGGCATTAGATCTGGTTATCACAGATTGGAGGCAGGTCACTTTTATTATGCCTTAGACGGTCTTTATTCGCGCGGTACCTTAAAAGGAAAAAATTTGGTAGCAACTCTTCAATCAGAGCTAACCAACTCAAGTTTAGAAACTCGTTTTGGTTATACTTTTTATAGTTGTTTTTTACCAAAAGTTACATTTACTCCATTTATAGGTATTGGCTATTTATGGGAGTACTACGACTATAAAGCGCCTTCGCCTATTGAAGTAGAGTTTGATAACAGCTTTCCTTATCTTCCTTTTGGCGGCTTGCTTTGTTATCACTTTAACTCTTCTATTAGCATTGCAGCTAAATTAACGGCTCGTTTTTTATGGGATGGTAAACAAACTGTCAAAGACCCCTCTTATGGTAAGTTAACGCAGTGTTATGAAGAGCGTATGCAGTATCGTGCCGAGCTTCCTATTAGCTACCTATACTGCTGGAAAAACCATCTCCTTTCTTTTTCTTTCACCTCTTTTTATGAATATCGCTGCTATGGAAGTAGCGTTAATTTCCCTTATGATTTTTTGCAAACAGAGCTTAACTTTTATGGTATTAATTTTGGACTCTCTTGCAGATTCTAAAAATTAAGGATCTATTTGATGAATAAATTCTGCTTGAACCATTCTGAGTCATTCTTTATAACTTGAAAGGATAGACTAATAAAAAGGGAGCTCTTATGTTTTTTTTGACTAAAACTCTACTAGGAGCTTTTTTTGCTCTGCCTTTAATTGTGAATGGAAAATGTGTGACGCTAGTGGATGAGATGGGCCAGCGTTATCCTTTGACCATTAACGAAAAGCAGTTGGAAGGAGCAATAGAAGAAATTTCTTTGTATACTAATACAGATCAAGATGCAACTCTTCCCATTTCTTTTAATTTCTTGGTTACAGACCAAGAAATTATCGTACATCCACAAAAAAGCCACCGTAATTATCATGCTAAAGTGACCCCAAGAGAAAAAAAAGATATCGATTTTTTAGTTACCAAAATGGCTTGGGAGAAAAACCCAAAAAAACTTTGGGATTTAGAAAAAGAGATGAATCAAGCAGGAGAGCGCATTATTAATCTTCATCCTTTTAAATTTTTAGAGGTCATTTGTACGGATGAAAAGTTGTGCGCTGGTTTAAAAGCTATCAGAAGCCGAAATATTTTGATTTGGCCAAGGTTTGTCAAGGGAAGTGTCACCTCTCTTAAAGAAGAACAGACCTATAATAACGTATTGCCATATGTGCAAAATTTTGCCGAAACAATTGGCGTTGATATTCATTTACTCTTGCCGCTGGCAAAAAATCAAAAGTGGGAAGAGCTAGTCAAAACAGTGGCAGATAAAGTTGTAAGACCAAATACTCCTAATCGCTACGATATGTAACTTAAGTATTTTTAATCTAGAAAGGCTTTACACGGAAATATAGGATATTTATGGCAAAATTTTTTAAGCGCTTAAGTTATAGCATAGGAAATGAAGATTGGGAAACAGAACGCGAGGCGCTATCTATTCAAGCAGATGATAAAGTGCTTTGCATCACAGCTAGCGGAGATCGGCCTTTAAACCTTTTAATGAATGAATGTAGAGAAATTGTTTCTATCGATGCTAACCCAGTGCAAAACTATTTATTAGAACTAAAAATAGCGGCCATGAAGACACTAGATTATCAAGACTACTTAGGTTTTTTAGGGGCAACAAAAGACTCAAAGCGCTTTCAACTGTTAAACAAACTCTCTACTTTGATGAGTCAAAAATCAAAAGAATATTGGTGTGCACACCATAAAATGATTTCCAAAGGAATTCTTTATCAAGGGGCAGTAGAAAAGCTTACAAAAGTTATCTCTAGAGCAATGAAATTTATTCGCCCCATCACTATCAAAAAGCTATTTGCTATTGAAGATTTAGAGGAACAACGGCAGTTTGTCAAAAAGCACTGGGATCGCAAATGGTGGCGCAAGCTATTTGAGCTAGCGCTCCATCCAAAAATTTCGCCTTTTGTAATTGAAGATCCGGGTCTGGTTAATATTGGTAAAGAAATTAA
>CATLPS010000041.1 GCA_950054535.1 uncultured Chlamydiae bacterium
ATGGCAAATAGAGCGTTAGAGCTTGCGGTGCTTTGCTCTTTTTTACTAGAGATTCTGCGACGAATCAAGGTGTAGAGGTAGCGGCAAATGGCCTCTTCTTTGGCGGAGCAAAACTTTCCTTGAGGGCTTACAGCTCTTTGCACTGCGCTAGGGTAATAGCTGAGCGAAGTTAAAACAGCTGTAAAACTTATTTGATCAAAAAGCTGATGAAGCTGGCTATTTTCTACGGCGGCAAAAGAGGCCTCTACCATCTTTTTTTCGTAGTCATGCGCTGCTACCAGGTCCGTCTCTTCGCAGTAGCGCACTAAAGCCTGTTCATTATCAACATTGGGAATATAGGTTCTGGTTAGCGCCACTAAAATTTGCACAAGATCAAAACCGCAGTGGTCAATGATTACATTTTGCTTGCTAAAAGAGAGGACTACGCATTTATCATTAGAAAGTTCAGAGGGGCAGTTAGTAAAAAAGAGTTCGTATTCTCTCTCCTCTGCTTCTCCTTTGTTTAATTTAAATCCAACTAAGGAGGAATTACCATTGATCAAAGCAAATTTATGCATGGAACAATTTTCAGGAAGCTGTAACTTTGCAAAAATAGATTTGGCTGCCTCGCTAAGGCGTGCTAGATACTCTAACCCAGCTCCTGGGCAAAGCATACGGACATCCACTTCTTTACCCTCTTGAGTTTTAAGTGTTTTATACCTTTCCATAAGGGGAGCCAGCCACTCCTGCACTTCCTTTTCACTCCTATGCGGCTCAAAAAGTTTTGCAAAGCTTTTAACTAATAAGTCGCTATGTTGTATTAAAAGACGCCATGCTTTACTTCCAGTAATTTGAACAGCTTGGATAGGTGATGATTTTTTAACCCAGCTTCCTAGTTCATTTTTTTCAAGATATGCACTAGGAATGTGTTCTAACTGCCTTATTAATTTATAAATAGTAAAGCGCTTACCTACTGGGTCGACGAGCTCTTTTAAGGCGGAATAGATTTCATGATCTTTTGGAATAGATGCAAAAAGATCAATATTACACCTTTTTTTTACCTCTTCTGTAGCTTCTCCTTTTTCATTACAGATGCCAAGCATCACTAGCATCCCGAAATAGTCATCTTGTCTGCTAAAACCCCAAAAGTTTGTAATCGACTCTTGGGGGCAAATCATTTGCTGTTGAGGATTTCTATTGACTTCAGAAATAGCCCGATGATTCGGGCTACTAAAAAGAGGAGTCATGTTTAACCTGATTTATTTATTATAAATTAAAAAACACAATTATTTTTTTATTAAATAATATTAATTAAAGAATTAATTATTTTAAATAAAATAATAAAATACATATTTCAGGTTGTTTTTTTATTTAAGTAGAATAATATCTTCTCCTTTTGAATAAGCTGCTTGATAAAGAGCCCAGCGAAAAAGCAACTCTTGTTTTTTTTCGGGAAATGCATTAGCTACAGAGGAAAATTGGCGATTTTTATCTATTTTTTGAAATTGCTGAATAAAATCTAAATACTTAGGCATCAGGTCCTTCGCCTGTTGATAAAGCTTATTTTCCTCTTCAAAAGGTTCTTGTAAACGAATTTTTAAAAGCTCTAAAGCAACGCAATTTACCTCTTTTTCTTGGAACCACTTTTCAAACTTAGCAAATTCAATAAGACAGGTAGGGTCATCTAAAGCAAGCAACTCTATATCTAAAAGCTTATAGAAAAGATCGCAAACGATGATGGTTGTCTCTTCGTAGGAGGAAGAAGAGCTCTGAAAATAGGTCAAATGACTTTGTAAAAAATAAATAGCCGCTAAGCGATAAGGAACAAAAGAGGTTTCGCCAGCAAAAATAGTATCGATGCTTTGAGAAATAAAGGTATAAAACATGGACCATTGATTAGATCCATAAGGAACATTCTTCAACAGGTCACAACATTTTTTAAATTCGTCAGCTTTTTCTTCCATCGATAGTTTGGCTAAGCTGTAGTGAAAGCGCACAAGTTTAATATAAATTTGATGTTCTTCTACTATTTTAAAGCTTTCGATGCGATTTAAAATAAGTTCAATAAGAGCTGCTTTTTCCGGGCTAACAATCTCTCTTTTATTGTCATTTTGTAAAATCTCATTATGATTGATTACTAGAGATAGCAATTTAAAAGCGCCATTAAAAAAAGAATAAGCATCAAAAGAGACGCATCCTTTTTTTGCAAAAAACTTTTTTACTACAAGGGTTAAAAGCTGATACTTTTTTTCTTTAAGTTTTATGCTTTCTTTAGTCTCAAAAGAGACGAGGCCTAGTACGAGTTTTTCTAGGCACTCTCCCAAAGTAGGCACATCTTCAATAGAGTTTGTTAAGATCTGGCCTTCGTGATAAAACTTTTCTACTTGGATAGTCCCTTTCATTAAAAGACTTAAGCCTTTTAAATAAGAAAGGGGCTTGTTTTCAAAAAAACCGCGCTCTTTGCTCTGTTCATGCATCTCCAGTAATAATTTTTGATAGTGCGCAATTAAATAAGGAGTTGCTTGATTTTGTATCAGTTGCTTTGTGCAGTGCACTGTTGCTTTAAACTCTATTTTAGCGAGCTCTTTAGAGTAGTTATAATAGAGTGCGCCTTTATCAAACCATGCGGCATAAGTAGGATTGTTAATCGCTAAATTACGCTCTTTATGGAGATAAGAAAAAAAGGTCTGTTTATTAAGCACAATAGTAGGGTAGTCGCAAAGAGCGTCCATGAGCATGGCAAATAATTCAAGCCTGGTTTTTTCCACGCATCTTTTATCATAAATCAAACAGCTATTAAATAGATTCGCTGCATGTTCAATACTAATTACAGAGTGGTAATGTAACAAAATGGTCATGACCTCTTTCAATAAAAGGCCTGTGTGGGGATGTGGAATGTCAATTTCCAACTTTAAAACATTGAGATAGATATTCAGCCAGTTAACCGGATTGTTGGATTGATAACATTGTAAAGAACTTGCCTCGCTTAAACGTTCTCTAATCGCATGTAGCCTATTTAAAGGAGCTTTTTTTAGTTCATAGTTTTTTTTAACTAGCCACTCTATGCCTTTTTCAAACATTACTTTAAGCTCTAATAACTCTTTACTCTTACCCTCTTTTTCCTTTTTTTTCATGATATGAATAAAAGAAGAAACAAACAAAAGCGCCCCAGAATGCACTTTTTCTACCTGCTCTTGATCGTTCTCATTATAAACAAAATAGTTACAGGCTAAAATTTGTTCAAAATAAGAGGGATGAAAAAGAGAGGTATTTAGTGGAAGGAGGAGTGAAAGTACTTTATTAGCATAAGAGGCCTCTTCGCTTTTTACTTTAAGTAAAAGAATTAAAAAGCAAAGTACTCTTAAGTTTTCCTGTTTTATCTCCTTTAAAGAGGTTACATCGGAAGGAAGAGGCTCAATGATTTGATAGAGGATAGGTGCAAAAGAGAAATAGGGGACTGCAAATTTGGATAAAAAAAGATTTTCACAATCTTTTAAATTATCTTCATGGCCTTGATAATAACATCTTAATACTAAACAGATAAGATCATAAATTGTATTGTTTGGTTCTATTTTTAGCTGTTTGAGGGTAAATTGCAAACATTGCTCGGTACAAACTAAAAACTCATTCGTTTCTGCGACTAACTGATTTGCTTCGATAATCTGCTGCACCATTTTACTGGAGCTGCTTTTTAGATCAATCGAGATTTGGCCGCTTTGCTCATTATCTAAAGCGATAAAAGTAGAGAGTACTTTTTCATAAAGTTCCTGGAAATGAAAAAAAATAGCTTTGAGAAAATGGTTGTAATTTTCTTTAAAAACTTTAGGTAGTTTTGTCATAGGCTGAGCGTTAGAGCTTTGCTTGGCATGGAAGGAAAGTACAAATAGAAGCATCTCTTTTGGGCGGCTAGTAATCGCTTTTGTAGAAAAAAGGCTAAATAATTTGATGAAAAATGGCAAAGAAGGGTTAGAAAACGATAAAAATAATGTTAACAAATGTTTTTCTTGCTCTTCTCTTTCAGAGATGAAATCTATGCCTGTCTCTTCTTTTTCTGCTCTATTTGCTTTTAGAGCTCTTTCGATCAAAATGGTAATTGCCTCTTTTTTTACCTCTGCATACTCTTGCTTTTGAAATAGCGCAGGGAGTTGATGGATAAACTTCCAGATGGTCTCTTTTTCTTTTAAATGACGCAGAACCAGTAACCAGCATTGAGCCAGCTCTAAAGAAAAAGAGGAGAAGGTATTTAAATCTTTGATTGCTAGCTCTAAAAGAGAGTCATTTTTTATTTGCCCCAAAAGCTTAAATAGAGAGATTCTGGGCGGAAGATCGTGAGGAAAATAGCGCTGAATCAATAGCAGGATAAACGAGAAATGCAGAGGTTTTTGATTGCATTGAAAATGGATTTCCTTTTCAACAGATGTTTTGAGAGCTGTAAAAGCTTTGTCTGTTTCGAGCAATAAGTAACGCTTAATGCCATTAGAAGGATTTTTTTTAAGTAAAGCAGTAATAAGTGTACAAGTAGCTTCTTCTTCTATATTTAAAGGCTGCAGCTTTTCTAAAGGACAGTGCTTCAAATAAGCATTGATGAAAAGTAGAATCAAGTCGTAGCAGCAGCTATTTTGCTTAAAGGAAGTATTACGTAACTGTTCTTGAATTGCTTGGTGTAAGAGCCCATAAACAAAGAGGCTATCTTCACTTGTGAGATGATTGGTTAAAAAATAGTTCCAGTTCTTTAACTCTTTTGTTTCGAAAAGAAAATGCAAGTTCACTTTGTTAGAGATCTCTTCTATTGTTATCATTTGAAGAAACTGCCAAATTTCACTGACTTTTTCTGCAAAATCAAGCTGGTAACGTAGAGCAATTTGCAGATAAACCCAAACAACTGTCTCTTGTCTAAGCTCTTTAAAGTGAAAAAGAAGCTGATCAATAGGCGGAAGAAGCTTAAAAATGTCGGTAGCCAAGGTGGGATACTCTTTTTTTTGTACTAGTAGCGCAAAAAGTTGCCAAAGATCGGTAAATTCAATGCTTTGCTTGACATGATTCATCATCACTAATTGCTTAAAAAGCTCAAATAGCTCGCGCTCATTATTTTCTATTTGTAGGTAATGTAAGTATTTAAAAAGCGCCTTTATACCATTTGGAACTTGAACAAGTAGCGCAGCTTCTTCATAGACAAAAGAAAAAATAATGATGGAGCTTGCCGCCTTTTTTAAATAAGAGCGTTCCTGCGCCATTTTAGTTAAAAAATCTTTTTTTAACTGGTTGAGCTCTAAAGGGGGGGTAAATGCATAGAGATCTTTTAAAAAGTTAAGTAGTAGAACTGTTTTTTCGCAAATATACTCTTCTGCATTCAGTGATTGCAGCCATTGTTGGCTAAAGCGCAAAAAAAGTTGTCGTTGCTCTTTTGCTATTTTTTTTGTCATCAAGTGCTCAAGAAGGAATGAAGCGCGCGGGTCTTGTTTTGCCAAAAAGCTAATGCCCATTTTAATTTGAGCAGTAACTAACTCTTTTGAATGATAAAAAGAGTGAGCACTGAGCGGAGCAGGAGGATCGAAAAGGAGAGGGTAGTGAGAATTTAGGTAAGCAGGTTTGATGGCATTTAAAAAAATTGCATCTAAAACCAGCTCTTGAATCTGCAAAGAATTAGGAAATGCTTTAGCGAGCAAATCAAGCGCAAGGGATAGTGGTTTACTAAAGCTGAAAGCATCCTGTTTTTTACTAGTTAAAAGCTCTTTGAAAGCAAGCAAAGACCGCTGCAAATGGTCTAAAGTGATTGGTTGTTTTGTTTGTAAAAGTAGACAAAAACAGGTAACGCACTGCAATAAACTCAAAGGCTTTTGCCTGGTAAGTTGTAAATGCTCAAATAGTTTTAGAGCTAAGCAAGAGTTTGCAGAGCAAAGCGACTGAAAAAGCTTTAAATCCAGGTTTTGCTGGTAAGGCGCCCCATTTTCTGCCCAGAGTTGATAGCCGGTTTCGACAAATTCTATCTCTTTTTGGCGCGCTAGCAATAAAATCCAATCGTTTAAAGCTAATAGATGAAGTGGACTACTGGCCGCTTCCTTGTTTTCACTTAACAGCTCAAAGAGCTCTTTAAGCCGCTTCATAAAACTATTTGGCTTTTGTAAAACTAAAGGTAGATGTAACAATAAAGAGGGCAAAAAGCTTGGCAATGAAAAAAAAGTGGCTAGTTGCCAGCCTAATTGGTTCATTAAAGGATCTGCATGCTCTAAAAAAAAGCTTGTTTGCTCAAATAAAGATTCCTCTTTAGCAGCGGACTGGTCTAGCAAAGCAGGCGCATCAGAAAACAGATCTTTAGGAAGATCGAAATTTTTTGTAAAATTTAATAAGTTCCAGGAAACTTCAAAGGGTTTTAACTCTTTGCGTTGCGAAACAGAGCAGACCACTGGAAAAAGTAAATGCGATAAGTTACTTAGCGTTTTTTCATAGGATAAAGGCTTTTTTAAGGAGGGGTAAAAAGCCAGCAGCAACCCTTCTATCCAGCAAGCGTTTGTTTCAAAGCAAAACTCGCCCGTAAGATGTGCAATGAGGGCAAGGATGGACTCAAAAGGTAGGCGGGCTCTTTGCTGATAGGTAAATAAAAGATCTAAAGGCGCTAAAACAACAGCTAATTTTTCCGGAATCTCTTTGATAGGAAAAGAATGAATAAGCACTAAAGGAAGAAGTAAAAGGCGCTGATTCTTTAGATCTGATAGTTGATCTAAATAGAGCCAAAAAGCATCTAGCCAGTTTTTTTGATCGTGCAGAGTCAACGGGCGCTGCTGGGTGAAAAATAGGTAAAGATCGCTGCAAAGTTCGTTGGCCTCAAAAGAAGGAAAATTTACCATGAAAATTTTTAGTATTTCTTTTTCCAATAGCGGCGTTGTTTTTTCTTGTGCTTTAAAGGTGCGGTAGAGTTTTAAAGCTAGGAAAGGCTCTACTAAAGCAAGTGCTTTTAATACACTTTGTCCAAGTTCTTTTTCTTCTGCTAAATAGTTTTTCCATAATTGATATCCTTTAAGAACGTAGTTCTGTTTTGGGATAGTAATCAAAAACTCTACCCAGTTTTTTAAGCTAGTAGGATCAAACTCTGGCATCTCTTCTACATAAGTAGACTTGAGCATCTCTAAAGCAAAAATAAACTCTTTTTCAATCAACTGAGGAAGAGACTCTAACAGATAAAGCGCAGGGCCTTGCTGGCCAAAAATTAAAGTCAGCTCTATTGCAAGCAAGTTTAAAAAGGGATGGTCATGTTGCAAACAAAAATCAAGGTAAGGCGCAAAAGAGTTAAAGGAGAGCTGCTGCTCCTCACAGATTTTTTTTTGTAGTTCAGGTTGATTTTTGAACTGTTTTTGAAAAAAAGGAGAAAGCAAAGTAAGCGCGTCGACTAGCAATGTAGCGCTTGCACTATTTTTTAAAGTAGCCATAGCCTGCAAAAGGTCAGCCGATAGGTGTAAGTGAAAAGGCTCTGCGATAGCAAAAATAGCTGGATTTTGTCTTTGCGTAAAAGTGTGTGGTTGGTAGACCCATGCAAGCAGCGTGGTACAGGCACAAACAAGCGAAAAAGGAAGGTGGTGTTGGCGGATGAGCGCTACAAGCTCTCTTGCCAAAAGAGGCGTCTGGGGATTGAAGAGCATTTTTTCTTTGTAAAACCAATCGAGAAAAAGTTCGATACCAAAATCGGATAACTTTTCATAGCGATGGAGCGTATAACACCAGCGCAGCAGAAAAGGGGTGGTTAACTCGGGAAAAAGAGGTGTTCCATCTAATGCTTTTTTTCTTTCGAGCTTATGCTTTGCTAAAAAACAGATATATTGCACCACCATTTTTTCTTTTGTAGACAAACCCGTTGCTTTTTTGCCAAGATTGGCCACAAGAGGGTGCTCAAAACCGAGCAGCCGCATGATCGATAAAAAACTTGCATTTGGTTTTGCATTTTCAAAAGGGGCTAATAGAGCAGCTACCATTTTTTCTTCCGCTCTTCCCATGGCAGTTGCCGAGCTGCGATACAAAAAGCGTACAAGCGACTGCGGATTATCAAAAGAGAAAAAATAGACATTCATGCAAGCCCCCATGATGGCTTGCAAAAGATCAAAGCCTGCCACTTTAAAACGCATTTCATCTAAAAAAGAGAGATACAGCCCTGTTTGATTTGAAAGGGGAGTAATAGTTTTTGCTATAGTGATTTCGCGATGAATTCCTTCGTGATAAAAGCCGATCAGAGCAGCCTTATCTTTGATTACGGTAAATTGAGTGATCACTCCTTTAGAAACTTTTTGTTGAAAATCTTTTTTAGCTAAAAGAGTAAAACTTGCTAAATGATCAGAGTCTGCTTGCGGGCAAAGCAAACGAATGTCTGTTTCTTGGCCATGATAATTTTGCTCTGCTTGATAGTGAGCAATACTATTTTCTTGCCATCTTAAAATTTCCTCTAAAGAAAAATGATCTCCAAATAATTTTTTTAGAATCTGCTCAAAAAGATCTTTGTGTTCAAAAAGCAGTTGCCAAGCTTGACTGCCTGTAATATGCGCCTCTGTAATGGGATTTGGCCAGCTTAAAAAAAGCTTCTCCTCTCTTCTTAAGCCTATAAACTTACTATAGGCCACTAGCTTAGTAATTAAATGGTCAGCAGGATAGCTCTCTTGTGGCTGATGAAGCAGATGAGCAACTTTTTTGTGAATAGGATGGCTTTTTTCGATTGGATCAAAAGATTGTCCCAAATGGTCTACTACCGGTAGGCCTTCTTCATCACAAAAATGATTTTGTATCAGCTTTAATAAATCTTGATCGCTTTGCGAAAAACCTAAAAAAGAGACTAAATTTTCAGTAAAAGGAGCAGGCTCTTCGTTAGGAACTTGATTTGCTTGCAGAGAAATAGAGGGAGAGGAAGAAACTGGGTTCATAAATCTAGCCAATTTAGAGTTAGAAATTTTTTTAATAAATTTAAATTTTATTTTTTTTAACAACTTATAAAGAAGTTAAGTAAATATTAAAATGTTTAAAAAAATTATTGCCTTTTATCAACAAAAATTACTTAAGTTTTTCAGCTCATTTTTTAATGAGAAAATCTTTAAAAAGATTTTTATTTTAGTACCTTTAAAATTTTAGAAGAGCAAAAAGAGCGATCATGCTATTAGAGCTGTATAAAAAATAGTTGGCTGTTAGCTAGCACTGATGTTAAAGATACAAAAGTGTATAAAGCAGGTGACAGCAATGAAAAACTTTGGTTTAATGGGCGATCATAAAAAAAATAGTGTTTTATTTTTTAAAGAGTAAAGCTCTGCTAGTTTTGATAGCAAGGGCCTCCTTACCGGCACTTTTTAAAAAAGTTCACCCATTTTTAAACCTATAGGAAAAGCAAATCAAACAAGATAAAAGTAATGAAAAAGAGATAAGGAGATAAAAACTATGCCATTAAAAGAGACGGAAATAGAAAAGTTTAAAAATAGGCTAGAAGAGATGCGTCGCCAAATTACCCACTCACTAAGAGGCTCAACAGCGGAAGTGAAAACACCGGATGAAGCAACTGGATACTCTCAACATCAAGCAGATCAAGGTACAGATGATTTTGACCGTACAATCAGCTTAGAAGTGACTTCAAAAGAGTATGCTCTTTTAAAGCAGATCGACCGTGCTTTAGAAAAAATTGAAGAAAAGACCTATGGTATTTGCGATATTACGGGCGAAGATATTCCCATTCCTAGGTTAGAGGCTGTTCCTTATGCTGTGATGACAGTCAAAGCACAAGAAAAATTTGAAAAAGGACAGCTTTAATTTTGATAGATCAGCAGCTAGAAAAAAAAGAGAGCAGTAGCTACTTTCACCTCTCTTTAATAGTCTCCATTTCTCTTTTTTTTCTTGATCAACTGACAAAATACTTGACTTTTGTCTATTTGCCTCCGCTTTTTTCCTATCCATACTCTTATCCTTATGGCGGAATAGGAGTATTTAAGAATTTTTTTGGTATTGAGTTTTCGCTTAACCATCTGTCTAATTCAGGAGCTGCATGGGGACTATTAGGAGAGTATCAAATTCCTTTGCTTCTCTTCCGTATTTTATTGATCATGGCTCTGCTTTACTATTTTTTTAAGCTAAGCCGGTTATCTCTTTTACAGCTCCCTTTAGCCTTAATCATTAGCGGTGCGGTTGGGAATGTTTGCGACTATTTTCTGTATGGCCATGTAATCGATATGTTTCACTTTGTACTATGGGGTTATGATTTTCCCATTTTTAATGTGGCCGATAGTGCTATCTGTATTGGAATTGGGCTTGCCATCCTTTTTTCGTGGTTAGAGTGATGAAAGCGATACTTGCTGTTCAAGAAAGATTCTCTTCTCCTATGCAAGCTTCTAAGTGGTTGCACCTGCAACTCTTGCTCGATCCATTAGAGATGCAGCAGCTTTTTGAAGAGTTGCAAGAGTTCTATATCGTGCAAAGCGGGCAAATTACGCAGCTAGGGCAAGACTACTTAACTCAACAAAATTTTTTAAGTTATTATAGTGACTACGTCAACTGCCTAAAAAAAGGAATTTTACCGCAAGATCCAAATAGCAATCACTATTTTACTTCTCTTTTTTCCCTATCCTTAGAGGCTTTTTATAAGGTGTTTGTAGGCAAAGAAAAGCAGATGATTCAAGCTAAAATTCCGGCAGTGCAACTACAACACCATCGCTTTATTTGCGGCGCTGATCAAACGCTGCGTTCCATGGCTTTTGGACCTAGCTCCATTTTTTGGGGGTTGCAGTTTTCCTATCCGCAACTTTATCAAACGAGTGTAGGGGAAGTGGTAAAAGTGGAGCAAAATGAAAACTTTCCCAATACAGCGCTTTTTAAAACCATTCAAAAATGGGCAAGGTATCAAACCGTCCCTACCCCTTTTTTGATTGGTGGCCAAAAAAAAGTGAATAGCCCTATTCGCCTTGGTAAACAGTGTTTTGCTTGGATCAATAATCATCCTCAACTTCAAAAAGGTTATCTGCAAGTAATAGTATAAAAAAAAGCCTCTTAAAGAAGAGGCTTTAAAAAACTTACCATAAAAACGAAGGTCTAATTTGTCCAATAGGCAGGATAGGTCAAGGCACCATCGGCGTTATTTACCCTTACAAATTCTACATGGTGAATATGCAGACCTTGCATATAACCTGCTACAAGTAGCGGATTGGAAACGGCAATCTCTGGCATGCTAAATTCACTAAGCTGTGCATCAGAGCGGTCTTTTAAGTGCGTGAGGGCCTCTATTAATTGTGATTCATGCATCACTGTTTTGCCGCTTTTTTTGTTACCGCTTGTCATGATAGGATCTTTCTCTACAAGAGGTTTGATTCCCAAATTAAAAAGGTTGCCTACCGCTAAAACTTGGGTAGTAGGCTGAAGCAATTTTTCTTTAAAAAATGGCGCGGTCTGCTCTGCTTTTTTGCTAGCATACTCAAGCGCTGCCTGCATTTGACTTTCGTTCATGGGATTAGGGGAGCTATCTTGAGTGAGCTCTTTATTTTCAATTTGCTCGATAATCGCATTTCTAAAAGGAATAGAGGCAAGTTTACCATGTTCAATTAGGTAAGTTCCTTCCGGCGAAAGGGTAGTAAATTGCATGCTACCGCCTCCAATGTCCCAAACAACGGCCTGCTCTGGTTGTACAGTAGTCAAAGCAATGGCTCCGCGAAAAGCTAAAATTCCCTCTTCATCTTGATCGATAACGCGTACCTGTACACCAGTCTGTTTTTTGATCTCTTGGGCAAATTCTTTGCCATTTGCAGCCTCTCTAAAAGCAGCAGTAGCAATAGCCACTACTTTGCTAGCGTGGTGGTCAGCAGCTAACTCTTTTAGCTGTTTAATGGAGGCAATTCCCTCTTGCATCACTTGATCATCAAAGCGATGGTTAGTAGATTGCTCAAGTTGTTTTTGATATCCCACAGGAACTGTTTTTTCGTAGAGAATCGAAATAATTTTATTAGTTTTTGGATCGATTTTTGCTACTTTTAAGTTTGTTGTTCCCGAGCCAATATCAATGGCGCCCCTTACTTCATGCTCTTGAAAAAGAGAGGTTTGTTTCGTCCCTATAAGAGCCCCCATAGCCAATAAAAATATAAATAAAATAAAATACATCCATCGTTTCATCTCTTTATCTCCTCTATTAATTATCCATTTATCCATTAATTATAAAATGAATGCAAAAGAGTATAAGCAAATAACGTGCCAATTTCAAACAAAATTAAAATGCTCTCTTTTAATAAAATAAATTTAGTCTCTTTACCATTTGCAAAAACAAACCTTGAGCATGACTAAAGTACTTATAGTGGAGGCACCCTTACGCATAGAAGCTAAGCAAAAACTATGAAAAGAAAAAAAAGAGAGCGTGGCTGTGTAGTAAGCGAAAAGTCAAACTGTTGCTTAACAGATTGCTAATAAACGAAAGGAAGTAAGTTTTTTTGTACCTTGTACTCTTTAGGTCTTAACGGTTTTTTTTTGAAGGCATAAGCTTTGAGTAGTAGCGTTTGCTTGCATGAAAAGTAGTTTTTTACCCACAAGTGAAAAGAACAAACATTAACAGTCACTTAACTAGCAAAAACGATTACAAAAATTTCAAGCGAGCTATTAAAAAGGGAAAGCTAAAAACTTTTTAGCTTTTCCTTTTTAAAGTTTAGCTTTTATGAGTCCGTAGAAGATTCTGAGTCTTCATTGCGAAATTGCTCTGGAAAACCAATAGAACCTTCAGATTCAGTAGATTCAGAAGAATCTGGCTGATCTTTTTTAGCTTGCACACCCAATTGGTTAATTTTCTCTTTATCAAGATTTTTAAAAAATTCAGTTAATTCAGCGGATGTTAATTCAGTGAATTCACTAGATTCATCGGATTCAGAAGAGTCTGGCTGATCTTTTTTAGCTTGCGCAGCCAAGCGGTTAATTTCCTCTTCTGAAATATTTTCAATATAGTAAACAAAATGGTCTAAATATTTTTTATTAATGGAACAACAGATAAACATTGTTTCGAGGCCGCCTAATTTATTTTGACGAGCCCTAGACAAGCCAAGTTCCTCTTTTTTTTTGTGAAAGTCAATCATAAAATGATCAAATAGCCGTTTTTGAAACCCAAAAGCCTCGTGCGGTTCTATTTTAGTTAAATCAGGATAAGTTTTGAGCATTATTAATTGTTTTAATTTAAGGCCATAGTCGCCAATTTGATCTAAAGTAATCCCTTTTTTTAGCTCTGAAAATAGATCGAGTGTATTTTCGTTATTGTCTTTTAGGTATCTATTTAATCCGTTCAAAGAGGTAATTTTATTAGAAATAGTAGTTTTTGCCTTATTTTTTTTAGCGTTCGATACAAATAGAAGCAAAAATCGATTTACGACTGCTTTGATTTTTTTTAATAAAGAAGGCTTGTCTTTAGCCTCTTCTATTTCAATCATCATTTTTTCTGCAAAAGAGGGAAGTTCATAAGCAAAATTTTTATTATTAACGTTCAATTTATTATCTCCTTTAATTTTTTTTAATAATATAATAAAGAAAAAATATTTATTTTTAATAAAGAAAAGCTTTTTACTTTTATTTAAGTAGCAATTTTTAGGTAAGAGGGTCGTCCTCCTCATCGTCGAGCTCAATGGAAACTGTCGCTATTTTTTTCATTTTTTCAATAAAGTGGTCGCTAAGTTGTTTTTTTACGTCTCTATTGTTGATTGGCTGATACAATTCAACGCTGTTTTTTATATTTTGCACTGCTCGCTCATAGCCAAATAAGTTGACTGAACTAGTAAAAAGCGCTAAAAATCGATCGTAGGTCTCTTTAGAAAGGCCAAAGGCTGCATGAGGATTACTAGGGTCGATAGAGCGAGGATAGGTAACATCTCTACTTTTTCCTTTTTCTCTTGCTTTTGCAGCTGGCTTTTTACTTTTAAGGCTAGTAAGTTCAAAGTGCTTCAAAAGCGTTTTTAAGTCTTCTGAGTTTAAATGAGGGGCAGAGGATTGAAGGTAATTTTGGATAGCATCTGAAGTGAAAAGTTCTTTCAGTTCGGCATACTTTTCTTTTAATGGCTTGTACTGCTCATCAGATAACTGAAATGCTTCCTTAAATTTTTTTTCTATGCCAAAGTCAGTAATACCTTGGTTTAATAGAGCAAAAATATCGATGCTGCTCTCTTTTTTTTGCACCACTTTAAGTTGCTGATATTTTAGTTTCATCTCTAAACTCATCTCCCCAATTTGTTTGTTAGAAAGAAGAGGAGAAAGCAGGCAGATAGCCACGATCGCTTTTATCCGATTCATTAAAGTGGGATTCACAGATCCTTTTAAATAAATTCCCAATCTTTTTTTACTAGAAGAGATGGGGGTAAATTCAAGAGGTTGATGGCTAGACTCTCTTTTTTCAGAAACATTCATTATAAATACTCCTTACTTAAGGTAGTTGAAAGCCTTATTATAGAGCTTAAATATGTAGATTGGTTAATGCTGAGATTAATAAAAAATTAATTTATTAACTGGCGTTATTAAATAAATGATTTTTGATGAAATTTAAAAAATTATTTAATGGATTGAAGCGCATTTTCTAAAAACAGACGCCACTTTTCTTCTCCCTCTACAATTTCTAGCTCAATTTCTATAGTGGCAATGGGAAGTTTTTTATTTAAACTTCCCGAGAGTTTCACTAGATCTTTTTCGGTGCAAACCAGCCATTCACACCCTTTTTTTAGACATTTTTTGGCAAAGTGGAACAAGCTTTTCTCCTTAATTTCCTCATGATCTGCTAAAAAGTGTTCTGCCAAAATAGTAGCGCCCTGCTCTACCAAAAGTTGTTTAAAATAGTCAGGATTGGCAATAGAACAAAAAAGGCCGACAGAAACGTTTTTTAAAGAAGCGTGTTGTTTAAACTCAAAAAAATATTAATACATAATTTTCTATCAATAACGTATGTCTGCTCTTGCGTACAGCTAGTCCCGAATATAGCTCCATG
>CATLPS010000042.1 GCA_950054535.1 uncultured Chlamydiae bacterium
GGCGAGAGTACATCCAACACTTAAGCCAAATGTTAGGAGAACAACTCGATCTTGATGCAGAGCGCATTGAAGATCTGATTCACTCTAAAGCCTCTTTATATGCCCAAGTTCCTTTTGTGATCAAAGAAGAAATTAGTGAAAAAGAGTACTATCGATTGAATATGCTGGCTAAAGACTGGCCCGGTTTACATATGCGCATTGTGCCTAAAAGAAGCTATCCTCAAAGAAAAAGCGCAGCAGAAATCATTGGTTACATGGGGGCGATTAACCGTGAGCAATATGAAAAAATCTTATTGGAAAAAAAGAGTTTAGAGGCGGCAATCCAGCAAAGCGAAGCAGGGGAAATTGTCGATTTTCCAGGCAAAGTCACCACACTGGAGCAAGCGCGCGTGCGTTTAAAAGAGCTACAAGAAAAGGCCTACACCATTCACGACTATGTAGGCAAAGCAGGCGTTGAGAAACTCTACGAAGAAGAGTTAAGAGGCTTTTATGGGAAAAAAAATTACTACTCCGACTCAAAAGGAAATTTTTTATGGGAGCTGCCTGGATCGCGGCCGCCTTTAGAAGGACAAAGAGTTTTACTTACTATCTCTAGCGAGCTGCAAGAGTATGCCGAACAACTACTAGCGCAAAGTGAAGAGCTTAGAGTGGTAAGAAAATCGACCTTGGGAAAAAATAAAAAAACCCTGCGCGCGCAAAAGTCCCCCTGGATCAAAGGAGGTGCGATCGTAGCGATTGAGCCTAAAAGCGGTGAAGTACTAGCGCTGGCCTCTTTTCCCAGGTTTGATCCCAATGACTTTATCTCTTCTCAAAGGAGAGAAATTCAAAAAGAAAAAAATCTACGAATTAACCGCTGGTTTGAAAATGAACGTTATTTAAAAGAGGTTTGGAATTTACAACAGCCCTTTGAAAGAGAAAGGTTTAATATTCATCGCGGCGGCTTTTATGAAGAAAAGCAATGGCTTTCTTGGCCTTGCTATCTTCGCTTTGTACTCTTAGAAAAAAGCGCTATTGCACGTGCAATGGCAGAAGTGACTACTTTACATCAAGCAGTGGAGCTTCAATCTTTAGTCGATCAACTAACTTCCCTTTTTCCTGGCTTTTCTTTAAAAGAAATTTTTACTTTTCTCTACCCTGAAAAAAATCATCAAGACTCTTCTTTTGATTCTTTTTCTTCTTTTGATTTTACACCTGAAGAGACGGAGCTTCTCACCTCTTTGAAGTCCTCTTTTACCCCTTATTTTGCTTCGCTTTGCCACAACTACGACAAAATCTTAATGGTCGATCTTTGCCGTTTAAGCGTATGTCACACTCTTTTTTCCACTGATTTAATGGAAAAAGTTGGCCCTATCACTATAAAAAAACATCGTCAGTTAGAAGGAGCCTTAGTCACCCTTTTAGCAGCTGTGAAGCAAATGGCGCAAACCATTTACCATGAAAACAATTTTAAGCAGTGGCGCGCAGCGCAAGGCACCCATTTTTTAAAACAAAAAAGATTAGAGGAACAAAAAGCAAAAGTTTACGCCAAACCTTATCTGGACTATTTCGACCAAGAAGAAAAACAGCAGTTTGCGCAGTTTTGGCAGACCTACCAATGGCCATTACTCACCCTTTTCTTGATGGGGAAAAAAGCACCGGAGCAAGTACATCAAAAGCTGCAAATCAACCCTGCGCTGCTTGCTTACTATCACTATTTTCTACCTTTTAGCGCACAAGTACAAAAAGGAGTACACCAAAACAAAGAGTGGAAAAATGCTTATCGTATCATGCAAAAAGCACTGAATGGCTTAACGGCTACTAGCGCTTTACAGTACTTGCATACTTTGCGCTCTTATGATGACTTAACGCGTCCTCTTTTTGGATCTTACCGAGGCATTCGTAACAGCAAAAACGCCAAAGAAAAAGATTTAGCTACTATTTTTTATCCTCTTTATGGCTATGGGTATGGCCGTTCTCATGCATATCGTCAATCAACTATTCAAGGCTCGCTCTTTAAAATTGTAACGGCTTATGAAGCATTGATGCAGCGCCATAAAAAAATGGAGCATGGGCCCTACACACAAAGTGAGCTCAATCCCTTAACTATTTCCGATCAAGAGTTTATGGCAAACCGCCAGCGCTTTATGGGTTATACGCAGGAGGGCAAACCTATTCCTCAAGTCTATAAAAAAGGCAGGCTTCCCCGCAGTTTAGCCCATAAAAATATTGGGCGCATTGATTTAATACGTGCTTTAGAGTATTCAAGTAACCCCTATTTTTCTTTATTGGCGGCAGATCACCTCCAAAATCCCAACGATCTCAACCGCGCGGCAGAGGCCTTTGGTTTTGGAAAACGCACAGGAATAGGTTTACCAGGTGAAATTGCTGGCAAACTTCCAGATGATTTAGAGTTTAACCAAACAGGTCTTTATGCCACTGCGATTGGCCAGCACTCTTTGATCGTCACTCCTTTACAAACTGCTTTCATGCTTTCAGCCATAGCAAATAGAGGCCAGCGTATGAAGCCAAAAATTGTCAAATTAACGGCCGGGAAAAGCGCTTTACCAAAAAGCAATAAGATTCCTTTACTCCCAAAATTTCCTTATCAAGAAAGCCTCTCTTTAGTAGGCATTGATTTTCCTCTCTTTACTGCAGCCTTTGACTCCAAGCAAAAAAGCCTCATCAAAGAGCTCCCTGCAGAAGTGGCTCATACTCTTTGTATGCCAGAGCAAGTTCGCAAGCTTTTATTAAAAGGGCTACATACTTGTGTACAAAGGACTTGTCAAGAAAATATCTACACTCTACAAAGACTTTACAAAGAGTATCCAGAAGCAATTAAAGAGCTAAAAAATCTTAAAAGTCAGCTATTAGGCAAAACAAGCACTTCTGAATCTGTCGAACGCCTCGATCTTGACTTGCAAGAAGGCACCAATCTTTACACACATGTCTGGTTTGGATGCATTGCTTGCCAGCCAACAGACTTTGCAGATGGGAAAAGTCAGCTCCTTTTTCGCGATGAATTTGGCGAGCCTGAGCTGGTAGTGATCGTCTATTTGCGCTATGGCGGCTACGGCAAAGAAGCTGCGCCACTGGCCGCTCAAGTGGTAAGTAAGTGGCGCGAAATTAAAAAAAAGCACTCTATGAATAGAGTAAAAAATGAAAAAAAATAGTCTCTAATGAAAACAAGAGGTGTAAAATGTACTCTCCTATGATAAGAAGATCCGCCGACGCCATTTATAATCAGTCAAATAAAAATGAGCTGCGCTTTTGTATTACTTCACTTCCAACTCCGTTAGAAAAATCAGTGCAAATTTTTATTCGTCTTTATAGTGATTTGGGTAGATCCATTGCATCAAAGAAATACTCATTGACCTCTTCTTGTAGCTATCAAATCACTTTAACTATTCCCAAAAGTTTTACTCAAGTTTACATTCAGATAGGCGATGTCGATGAATTTTTAAAGGTAGAAGATTGCTATCATCAAACGCTGCAAATTAACTTAAAAACAAAAACAGTCGACCTGACGGCTCAAAAATGTTCAGAAATTTATCATGAGCAGCTTATTTTTTCTCCTACTCCTGATCATAAAAAATTAGTTGTAGAACATTATTGCCCCTCAACTTTTTTTCAGAAATGAGCTTGCGCTTTCTATTTTTATAAAGTTGCATTACACTATTTCATTTATGCTGAAGCGCAAAGGAATAAAGATGGAAAGCTCTTTCAATAAAAAGGGGCGCTTAATAGGCGCTATTTTACTCATTGCCGGTTGTTGCATTGGCGCAGGCATGCTTGGCCTGCCTGTTTTGAGCGCAAAAGCAGGCTTTATTCCCTCTTTAGCTCTATTTTTTATTTGCTGGCTTTACATGGCAGTAACGGGAATCCTTTTGTTAGAAATTAACTTATGGAGCTCTAAAGAGACCCATATTGTCTCTATGGCCAGCAAAACGCTTGGCCCTATTGGCAAAGCGGTGAGCTGGCTACTTTTCCTCTTCCTGTTCTATTCTTTAATGGTCGCCTATATTGCTGCCAGCGGCTCTTTGACTTCTGAGTTTTTGCAGGGTTATGGGTACTCATTTTTACCGCAAGAAATTGGCCATTTTCTTTTTTGTCTGCTTTTTGGACTGCTCATCTATCTAGGAACAGCAGCCATTGACTGGTTCAATCGCTTTTTAATGATCGGGCTAATGATCACTTATTTAGGATTGGTAGCCGTAGGCCTGCCCCATATTGAAAAAGAGCTTTTGCAACATCGCGACTGGAGTGCAGCCACTTTTGTCATTCCGGCCTTGATTGTCTCTTTTGGGTTTCACAATTTAGTTCCTAGCGTAACTACTTATCTTAATCGCGACGCTAAAAAAGTAATTTTTGCAATTCTTATCGGTAGCGCTATTCCTCTTTTTATCTATTTAGTATGGGAGTTGCTTATTTTAGGTTTAGTTCCGCTGCAACAGTTTGAAGGAGCGCTTAGCCAAGGTTCTATTGCTACTGAGGCCTTAAAACAAGCAGGGCGCGCGCCTTGGGTAACAATGTTTGCTGAGCTATTTGCTTTTTTTGCCATTGTTACTTCCCTGCTTAGCGTTGCTTTGAGCTTTACAGACTTTTTAGCTGACGCTTTGCAGATAAAAAAAACAGCGCAAGGAAAAGTTGTTCTAGTCATGCTTGTATTAGTTCCACCGCTCTTTTTTGCCCTTCTCTATCCCAACCTGTTTTTAGTAGCGCTCAACTATGCCGGCGGCTTTGGCGCAGTGATTTTATTTGGAATCTTGCCTGTCTTAATGACTTGGAAAGGACGCTATCATCAACGCCTTGGCCATCCGCAACTTTTGCCAGGCGGAAAATTTGCCTTAGGGTTGATTTTTTTGTTTGCTCTCTCTGTGGTAGGTCTGCAACTGGTCAACCGTTTGTAAAGCATTTCAAAAGAGAATTGTAAAAATAATTTTAAAGGCTGACTATGAAAGATTTGCGTATGTGGGGCGCTGTATTACTTGTTTCGGGAACCACTATTGGAGCGGCCATGCTTGCTTTGCCGGTAGTAACGGGCGCAGCTGGTTTTTTCCCTTCTTTATCTCTTTTCCTTTTTTTTTGGCTCTATATGACTTTTACTGCTTTTCTTTTGCTAGAGGTCAATCTATGGATGAAAGAGCAGACCAATTTACTAACCATGGCCAAAAAAACTTTGGGCTTTACTGGTCAAATTATTAGCTGGGTAATCTATCTTTTTCTTCTCTATAGCTTAACGACTGCTTATTTAGCGGGCAGCGGCCCTATTTTTATTGAGATTATCAAACAGGCTACTGGTTATCAGCTGCCTATTTGGATAGGCCCTTTGCCTCTTTTGCTTATCTTTAGCTATTTTGTCTATCGCGGTGCCTCTTTTGTCGATTATGCCAATCGTTTTTTAATGGGCGCTCTTCTTCTTGCTTTTCTTCTATTACTTATTTTTTTAGCACCGCAAATCGATCCTGATTTATTACAACAAACAAATTGGAGGGCAACCTTCAGTACAGTTTCTGTGATCTCTACCTCCTTTGGCTTTCATATTATCATTCCTACCTTAGTCGACTATCTCAAACGCGATACGCTTAAAATTCGTAGGGCTATTTTTATAGGAAGCCTTTTGCCATTATTGATTTATATCATATGGGAGGCATTTGCTATTGGGATCGTTCCGCTTAATGGAGTAAATGGTCTAAAAGCCGGTCTAGATCAAGGAATAGATGGCGCTACTTTAATAAGTCTTTATCTTAAAACACCAAAAATTGCCAAAATAGCAGCGCTTTTTTCTCTTGCAGCAATTACCACCTCTTTTTTAGGAGTTTCGCTCAGCTTAAGAGATTTTTTGGCCGATGGTTTTAAAATCAAAAAAGACTCTCAAGGGAAGCTGCTACTTTACCTGCTCACTTTTGCGCCGCCCCTTGCTTTTTCTTTTATTGATCCGCGCGCTTTTTTAAATGCTTTAGATTATGCTGGCGCTTTTGGAGTGGTCACTTTATTAGGGCTATTGCCCATTTTAATGGTTTGGCAAGGACGCTATAGGCAAAAACGCCAAGGAAACTTTATGGTGCCAGGTGGCAGACCTGCTCTTTTAGTCGCACTGTTTTTCTCCTGCGCCATTATTGCAGTTGCTATTACTCAACTGCTTTAGTAAAGAAACTACTATCATAACCATCTATTAACAATTGAAGAGTTATCCTATGTCGAATGAAAAAAAACGCGTATTAACAGGAGATCGTCCTACAGGACTTTTGCATCTTGGTCACTTTGTCGGCTCCATTCAAAACCGCTTAGTAATGCAAGAAAAATTTGAATGCTATTTTATTATTGCCGACTTGCATACACTGACTACTAAGCCGCAAAAATCCGATATTTATAAGCTAAGAGAGTTTACTCATCAGATGGTTTTAGACTATTTGGCTTGCGGAATTGATCCCAAAAAATGCGTTTTATTTTTACAGTCCGCAATCCCGGCTGTCTACGAAATGAATCTCATTTTTGAAATGTTGATCTCGCTTAACCGATTGACAGGCCTGCCCAGCTTAAAAGAGATGGCAAAAAACGCGCATTTAGATGCAGAGAGCATTCCCTTTGGCCTCATTGGCTACCCTGTTTTACAAACAGCCGATATCTTAATGCCCCGCGCCCATTTTGTTCCGGTAGGAAAAGATAACGAAGCGCATATTGAACTAGCAAGAGATATTGCTAGGCGCTTCAACCACTATTATGGCGAGCTTTTTCCCCTACCAGAGCCCATTTTAAGCCAAACTCCTACGTTAGTGGGCACCGACAACAAGGGTAAGATGAGCAAGTCTGCTAACAACACTATTTTCCTGTGCGATGATGAAAAAACAGTCGAAAAGAAGGTGCGTAGCATGTACACCGATCCTAACCGTATCCGCGCCGACCAACCAGGGACAGTAGAAGGCAACCCCGTTTTTCTCTACCATGATATTTTCAACCCACAAAAAGAAGAGGTAAAAGAGCTGAAACAGCGCTATCAAGAAGGAAAAGTAGGTGATGTGGAGGTCAAACAAAAGCTCAGCTTCGCAATCAATCAGTTTTTGAGCCCCATCAGAGAAAAACGGCAACATCTGCAGGCTGATAAAGGAAAAGTAGAAGAGATCCTTTATGAAGGCACCGAAAAAATGCGCGAAGTAGCAGAGGCCACTGTTAAAGAGATGCGGAGCGCTATTGGTCTAAATGGAGCGTGGAATAAAATTTGCCGGATTGCTCGCGAAAGAAAAAAATTACAGGAAGGGTAGATGAAGCATCAACTATTTGAACTTTGCACTAGCTACGAGCCCAAAGGCGACCAGCCCGAAGCTATCGACCACCTAGTAACAAACGTTTTAGATGGCAAAAGATCTCAGGTATTGCTCGGCATTACTGGATCGGGTAAAACTTTTACTATGGCAAATGTCATTGCAAAAGTGCAAAAGCCTACGTTGATTCTTGCGCATAATAAAACGCTTGCTGCCCAGCTCTACCAAGAGTTTAAAACTTTTTTCCCTACAAATGCCGTCGAGTACTTTGTCTCTTATTATGACTACTACCAACCAGAAGCCTATATTGCCCGTACCGATACTTTCATTGAAAAAGATATGGCAATTAACGATAAAATTGACAAAATGCGACTAAGCGCTACGCGCTCGCTTTTAGAAAGGCCCGATGTGATCATTGTAGCCTCTATCTCCTGCATTTATGGAATCGGTTCGCCTGAATACTATCGTGGAATGAATATGACACTAACAGTAGGCGAAACACATGCGCGTGATGATGTGTTGCTGCATCTTGTTTCTATGCAATACAAGCGCAATGATATGGACTTTGCCCGTACTACCTTTAGAGTGCGCGGAGATGTGCTAGATATCTTTCCTGCCTATGAAGAAGATCTTGCCGTACGTATTGAGTTTTTTGGAGATGAGGTGGAGCAGATCAGTGAAATTGACCCTTTAACGGGAAAAGTGCGTAAAAGACTTCCCTCTATCACGATCTATCCTGGATCTCACCACGTTACTCCCCAAGAGGTGCGCTATAAAGCGATCGAAACAATCCGCAGCGAACTAGATGAGCGTAAAAAATTTTATGAAGAGCAACGAAAGTACTTGGAACATGAGCGCATCCAACAGCGAACTCGCTACGACCTAGAGATGATCAAAGAGGTAGGAACCTGTAAAGGCATTGAAAATTACTCGCGGCACTTTAGCTTTAGAAACCCAGGAGATCCCCCTCCTTGCCTCATTGACTATTTTCCAGAAGATTATCTCTTATTTGTGGATGAATCGCACCAGACAATTCCGCAAATGCATGCTATGTATAATGGCGATAAGGGAAGAAAAGGAGCCTTAGTCGATTTTGGTTTTCGCTTGCCCTCCGCTTATGATAACCGTCCTTTAAAGTTTGAAGAGATTCAGCAACGTATTCACCAAGTGATCTATGTTTCGGCTACACCGGGAAGCTGGGAAATAGAGCAGTCAGGCGGCGAAATCATCGAACAGGTCATTCGTCCTACGGGACTATTAGATCCTTTGATCGAAGTGCGCCCAGCTTCAGGACAAGTAGATGATTGCCTCGCAGAAATTCGCGAACATGTAAGCAAGAAAGGAAGGGTGTTAGTCACTACGCTCACTAAAAGAATGGCAGAAGAACTTACGAATTATCTCAATGATTTAGGCGTAAAAGCCAAGTATTTGCACTCTGACATCGATACGGTAGAGCGTATGCAAATCATTCTCGACTTGCGTCGCGGCGAGTTTGATGTGCTAGTAGGAATTAACCTTTTAAGAGAAGGGTTAGATATTCCCGAAGTTTCGCTTGTGGCTGTTTTAGATGCCGATAAAGAAGGGTTTTTGCGTAGTGAGACCTCTCTTATCCAGATCTGCGGACGCGCCGCGAGAAATGAGCAAGGACGCGTGATTATGTACGCCGATCAACGGACAAAATCCATTGAAAGAACTGTAGAAATCACGCAAACCAGACGCGCTAATCAAGAAGCCTACAATCTTGCTCATGGTATTATCCCTCATACCGTGAAACGAGAGCTAGCTCCCCTGGTAGAAGAAGAGGAAGAGGAGTTAATGGCTTATCCTGCTAATCACTTTGCCTCTGCTTTAAAAGCAGCTGAAACTTCTGAGCAATATCTCTCTTTAGATGAAATTCGCCAAAAGGTAAAAGAGGCGGAAAAAGAGATGAAGAAAGCAGCAAAAGAGCTGCGCTTTGAAGATGCTACTTATTGGCGTGATCAAATGAAGCAGTATGAAGAGATGGAGCTTTTTTAATAAATTTTTAAGAAAGAGAACTTTTTTTAACAAAATGATAAGTTTGTCTATAGAACTCTTTCATTTGCGGCCAGAGCTGCTCTGATTTTACAAAAGCTTTTTTGCATTTAGGTAAACTATTTAAAAAAAACTCTCCATAATTTTTGGTCACTAATCTGGTATCGAGGCAAATAATGCAGCCTCGATCCCATTGATTGCGCACCAGACGTCCAAAACCCTGCTTGAACTTCACCACGGCATTGGGAACAGAGTAATCTAAAAAAGGATCTGCGCCACTTTTTAAAATCGCTTCTGTTCTGGCTTGCACAATCGGCTCGCTCGGTACTTTAAAAGGAAGCTTAACGATGATCACGCATCTAAGAGCATCTCCGGCTACATCGACTCCTTCCCAAAAAGAGTCTGTGCCAAACAGCACCGCCCTTTTTGCTTCTTTAAACTTATCTAAAAGTATTTGCCGATGATCGTCTCCTTGTTTAAGCAAAGTATAGCGATGGCTACGCATTCTCTCTTCTAAAAGTTGCGCACATCTGTGCAGCATAAAATAGGAGGTAAAAAGTACAAAGGCTTGGCCTTGACTAGCGCAAATTGCTTGCCAAATCATTTCGTAAGCAGCGTGGTTAAAATGGGGATGGACGGGAGCTGGCATATCGATAGGCAGAGCTAACAGCACTTGCTCGCGATAATTAAAGGGTGATTCATAAATATTTTCCTGCACTTTTCGCTGCGGCAATAACTGAGACGTTAATCCAAGGCGTTTGCGCACAAAATCAAAGCGCTTATTTGTCGTTAAGGTTGCGCTACAAAGAACAATGGTTGGGAACTTGCTAAATAGGTAATCCGCTAGTACTTGTGAAACATTTAAATTGGCATCGACTAAATGCACATTGTTAAGTGTTTTTAAGGGCTGGCTTTCAAGCCATCTAACCTGTGTCTGCTCCATTTTTTTAGTAGTAAACTGATGCAGAAGCGCCGTCGCAGCTTCTAACCTAACTGCTAGTCCTTGAATGTCTGTCCGAATACTTTTTGTTATCTCTTGAAAGCGCTCCTCTTCTATCGACTTCATCTGCATTTCTAAGCTCAATAGTTGATGGCGATAGTGCCTTAAAGTTTCTATTAGTTGCGCTACTTTTGGCTCCACTGTCTGCTGCCAATAAGGGTGATCGTAGTGCATTTGCAATAAGCGAAGCTTATTTTCTGAGCTCTCCTCTGCTCCTCGTAGCTCTTTGGGCTGTTTGATCTCTACGATAAATTGCACAAAAGCATCAAAAGCCTGATTTGTCTCTTCTATTAACCGATGCCGCACTGCTGGTAGATCGATAGAGAGCTGCGTTAAGAGGAAGGCTAGCTCTTGGGCAGGAAGGCGTCCTGTGCAAGTTTGAATTTTTTCTTTTAAAAGAGGTAATTTTCCTTTGTGAGCTCCTTGTTTATCAGAGGCCAAACGCCCTAAAATGCGATTTAACTCTAAGCGATGAAGTCGATCGGCAAAGTGCTCTGTAGCAAGTTCCTCCAAATGGTGAGCTTCGTCTAAAATCACTCGTTTGTAGACTGGAATCAAACACATTTCCTCATAATTATCTGAATCTGCGCGCATGGCTAGATCAGTTAAAAGCATATGATGGTTAGCCACTAAAATTTGCGCTTCTTGCGCCTGGCGCCTGGCTTTAAAAAAAAAGCATTGCTGGTAATAAGGACATTGCCCGTGCGAACACGCTTCGCTTTCTGCGCCTACTTTTTCCCAGGTATTAAAAGTGGGTAAAAAAGGAAGACTGGTGCGCGATCCGTCCGTTGTCCGTTGGCTCCAAACGCTAATTTTTTCAATCTCTTCAGACTCGGCAGAAGGATAGAGCCTTGTTTCTAACTGAACATCACTTAATTTGCGCAAACAAAGGTAGTTACTCATTCCTTTCACTAAAGCAGCTTTTAAATCTAAGTTTAAAACGGCTAAAAGTTTAGGAATGTCTTTATGAATCAACTGCTCTTGTAGATTGATTGTATTAGTAGAGATAATGGTGCGTTCTTTAAATTTCGCCGCCCAAATAAGGGCTGGAATGAGATAGGCAAGGCTTTTACCCGTCCCCGTGCCCGCTTCGATCAATGCAATTGAGTTTTCATTGTACGCTTCAATGACGTTCGCTGTCATTTGCCGCTGCTGCGGGCGAGATTCAAAGCCTTTTACTAGACGCGCTAATAAGCCATCTGCTTCTAATAGCTTGAGAATTTGCTGCGGACTGAGTGTAGAATCCGGCAAATAAGACATAAGGTAAGTTCTTTTTATTTAGTCAATATTTAAGGATAACAAGTAGCATTTTACAAGTAAAAGCTACTCTGTTCCAAGCAGATCTAAAAACGCTTTGAGCTGTTTAGAGCGAATTGGATGTCGCATTTTACGCAGTGCTTTTGCCTCAATTTGGCGAATGCGCTCCCTTGTGACATTGAACTCTACCCCAACCTCTTCTAAAGTTTTGGGCTTGCCATCTAAAAGTCCAAAACGCTGGATCAAAACTTTACGCTCGCGATCATTGAGGGTAGAGAGCACTTCTCCCATTTTATCTTTAAGAATAGAGTAGCCAGTAGCCTCAGCGGGTGAATCTGCTCCTGTATCCTCCAAAAAGTCACCAAACTGACTTTCTCCTCCATCGCCAACTTCGGCTTGCAAAGAGATTGGATGCTGCGCAATTTTATAAATCTCTCTCACTCTTTCAGAGGTGATTCCCAGCTCTTTTGCTAGCTCCTCAGGACTTGGCTCACGGCCAGTTTCCATCATCAGCTTTTTAGCGCCTCGCAAAACGCGGTTAATGGTCTCAATCATATGAACAGGAATGCGGATTGTACGGGCTTGATCGGCAATAGCGCGTGTCACAGCTTGGCGAATCCACCAAGTAGCATAGGTAGAAAATTTATAGCCACGGCGATATTCAAATTTCTCGACTGCTTTCATTAGACCCATATTCCCTTCTTGAATGAGATCCAAGAAAGAGAGGCCGCGGTTGGTATATTTTTTTGCAATAGAGATCACCAAGCGCAAGTTAGATTCTACCATTTCCCGTTTGGCTTCTTGGCTTTTATCCATCCAGCGTTGCAGCATCCGTACATCTTTCTTGTAATCGTCTAAAGAGCGGCCTGCAGCCAACTCTTTTTTTTCTAGCTTGCGCTTTGCCGCGGCTAATTTGGCTGCAGCAAATTTATTGCGCTCGGCGCGCGGAGTAAGCTCTTGAATTTCTTTTTCCAAAAACAAAAAACGGTCATAAGAACGCAAAATGACTTCGACAAAATCATCGATAATATTATGGCGTAGATGAAGCCTTCTCAAATAAGCTTGGGTGCGAATACGACATTTTTCTATCTCTTCGAGCAAGTTTGTCCGCTCGCTTTTGCCCAAATTTTCTTCTTTCAAAGCACTTAACAGCTTTGCTAATACTTCGTCCTCTTCTTTTAAAAGATGGCATAGCTTAGGTAAGATATTTAAAAACTCTTGCTTATTGGTAATCTCTTTTTCGGTAATGCATTTATCAAAGCGCTCTTTGGTTGTCAGAAGATAGTTAGCAATAGAAATGGATTCAGAAGTAGCATAGCGAAAACGCATAATGATTCGCTCAATTTGCACTTGCGCTTTTTCTATTCGTTTAGAGATTTCAACTTCTTCTTCTCGGCTTAACAAAGGAACAGAGCCCATCTCTTTTAGATACATTCTAACGGGGTCGTCGGGCGCTCCCTCTGCTCTTTTGGGAAGACCTTCTAGCTCTTTCGCCTCTTTTTTTCTCTCTTTTTGCTTCTCTACTTCAGACTGGTTGAGAATAGGAATGTCCATTCCGCTTAAGTAAATCAATACTTGATCGATCTGCTCTGGCGAATCAAAAGACATGGGCAAAATTTCATTGATCTCTTCATAAGTGACAAAGCCTTGCTCTTTTGCCAAAGCAACGAGTTCATCAATTTTTTGTTGATGTTGTTGAGAAAAATGATTCTTGAAATTTGATTTATTCATGCTGTCCTAGTTAAGAAATGACAAAATGGGCTGCCAAAAAGAGTAAGGGTATTAATTGTTAGCTTTTTAATAGTAAAAATCAAGTAACATACAAGTCGCGCTAATCTAACAAATAGGCCAATTTATACTAAATGGCAATTTTTATCCATACTTTCGCAAGCCCACTTTTTTTTAAAGGAAATTTATGCAATTTTATGCAGTTGATGAAAGCAAAAAAACGATTCATGCTACTTTAGCTAAAAAACATCTTAACTATTCATGTTTAGAGTGCGGTAGTACTGTGCGGTTAAGAGGCGGCCTGCATCGCCGTTTGCACTTTTATCACTCTAGTCATAGCCGCACCTGCCAATTAAATAGTAAAAGCATGATACATCTTCAGCTACAATGCTATATTGCCGATCTTCTGCCCGCAAACGAAGCGAAGTTAGAGCAGCCCTTTCCCGCTATTTACCGTATTGCCGATGTCGCTTGGCCGGCACACAAACTTGTATTTGAAATTCAATGCTCTCCTATTTCTAACCAGGAGCTTAAGCAACGTAATCAAGACTATCAAAAAGAGGGGTGGAGCGTAATTTGGATTTTACATGATCAGCGCTATAATCAAAAATTTTTATCCTCAGCTGAGATTGCTTTGCAAAAGCATACCCACTATTTTAGTAATATGGACGCTAAAGGAAAAGGCATGATCTATGATCAGTTTGCATTGATCGGTGGAAAAAAAAGACTTTTCACTACGGAAAAACTGCCCGTTAATTTATCAAGGCCTCTTTTTTTTGGCTCCGCTCTCATAGAAAGGCCTAGCTTGCAGTTAAGAGCAAAAACCTGGTCCCACTATTTTGCAGGAGATCTTTTTGAACAAAAAGACACTAGTGATGGTAAACAAGCTACTGCGCTTGAAATTTGCCACTTACGGTCTAAAAACAAGCAAAAAGTGTTTGTTATCATCAAGCGTTTTTTACATGCACTTTTCATTCGGCCTTATCGCGCTCTTTTCCACTACATACTAGAAAAATCTTGCCGCTAAGATCTAGACTGGATAAAGAAGACAAATGACATAGTTACGAAAAAGACCGGTGGGAATCACTGCAAAATGAGCATTTAAAGCGATCTCAGAGCCTGTTTTATTTTTAGCCAGGAGACGGCTTTGCGACTCAGAAGAGTAGCTAAGTAAAGAAAGTGCTTTTTTCCATTCACTTAAGCCCTCGGGGAAAAAAGAGGCAAATTCTTGAAGGAACTTTTCAGCGCTGCAGTCGAATAAAATACGCGTTTGACTATTTGCAAAAAGCAGCTTCTCTTCCTTTTGCGAATAGACTAAAATAAGCGCTCCTTTTTGATGTTTTAAGCTATCAAAAAGGCGCCTTTGATCAATTGTAAAATGAGAAGAGGAAAACTCGCGAAAACGCACTCCCTCTTTGCCATAATAGTTTGCCCCAGTTAATCTTTGTGCAATATGAACACATTTTCTTAAAAGAGCCCACCCTTCCGCTACTGTCTGTACTTGCGCGGAGCTGGCGTGTTCTTCACTTTGCTGTCCGCTACTTTCATTTTCCAAAACAAGAGTATCCATAGGCACAGGAAGCTGA
>CATLPS010000043.1 GCA_950054535.1 uncultured Chlamydiae bacterium
TCGGGATCGGGAATTGGCGGTTGTCATGACGAACGCGAACAGACACTCAATCAGCTTTTAGTAGAAATGGACGGTTTTGACACTACAGAAGGGGTGATTTTAATGGCCGCAACTAACCGCCCTGATGTGTTAGATAAAGCCTTGTTAAGGCCTGGCCGGTTTGATAGAAGGGTGACCATTAATCTTCCCGATATCAAAGGTCGCTTTGACATTTTAAAAGTGCATGCGCGTAAAGTGAAAATGGATCCTTCTATTGATCTTATGGCAATTGCACGTAGCACCCCGGGCTGCTCTGGTGCTGATCTGGCAAATATTTTGAATGAAGCTGCTTTACTTGCAGCTAGAAAAGGGCGCGGAGCAGTCACTACTTTAGAAACAGTAGAAGCGAGAGATAAAGTGTTATATGGTAAAGAGCGCCGTAGCTTAGAAATGGACGAATCAGAAAAGCGTACTACAGCTTATCATGAGTCGGGCCATGCTGTGGTGGGGTTAGTCGTAAAAAATGGTGATCCGGTAGATAAAGTGACCATCATTCCTAGAGGAGCCTCACTTGGAGCTACTTTCTTTTTACCCAAAAAAAATCGCGTGACTTATTGGAAACAAGAGCTGCATGATCAAGTAGCCGTGCTTATGGGCGGACGAGTGGCAGAAGAGATTTTTATTAACGACGTTTCCAGTGGAGCGCAACAAGATTTTGCGCAAGCCACTTATCTTGCCCGTAGTATGGTTTGTAAATGGGGAATGAGCGATAAGTTGGGCGTAGTAGCCTATGAAGAGCCAACTAATAGTTATGGTCCTGAAATGAACGAAAAACACTATTCGGAAGAAACTGCTAAAGCAATTGACGCTGAAGTAAAGGAAATTTTAGATGAGGGGTATCAGCTAGCCAAAAAAATCATCATAGAACATCGCGAGCAACTCGAGCTAATGACCGAAATGTTAATGGAGTTTGAGACATTAGATAGCGAAGATGTACAAGAAATTGTTCTAAGTAAAGATTGGGACAAAGTAAAGAAAAAAGAGAAGCTAAAACTAGCCAAAGAAGCTCACATTAAAGGGGGCCCAGTGCCGCCGCCAATTCCGCCTAAAGATGAAAATAGCCCTCTACCTATTACCTCTACCGACTTGACTACTTAATCTTACCTCTAAATTTATAAAAAAAGGAAAGCAACTAAGCATGCTTTCCTTTTTTTTAAAACTATTTATAAAAGTTAATCAAACGTTCTCTTTATTTTAATACTTATTATCAAAATAAATACTGGGATTAATTACTCCAAGTAAGGCACGTCCCGCACTAAAAGTATGAAGGATAGGTTGGGCAAGACCAACTCCACCAAGTAATACACCAAAACCAGCTGCCCCTATAATTTTGTCTGCAGTATTTTCTTTTTTGCTTAATAGAAATAGGGGAACAGGGGTTAAAATAGCTGCTGCCAAAAAAGCTATTGTAGCCAGGGGAAGCAAAGCTACATGAGCAACTGCTGCTGCTAAGCAAACCAAACGTCCCACTAATGGATTTTTTAATGTTTCGCTATTAATAGAAATTTTTTTATAGGAGGGCTGTCCTATTAAAACGTCTCCTATAAAATTAAACCGATCCAAATTACCAATACCTGAAAGAACTGAAGGCATGTGCTCTCCTTTTTAGTTATGTATTTTTTATACATAATAATATTAGTGTTTGTTTATTACATTTGTATAAAGAAAATATTTTATTATTAATAATTTGATGTTTCTAAATAATTTATAATTAAAGTTTAAATTAACGAACTTTTTGATAGTCCTAAAGCTGCTTCTTAGAAAAGTATATAAATATTTACTTTTTGCTCATGATATGCCAAGACTTTATAGATGCTTTGTAAAAAGAACTCACTGTTTTACAATGCATGGGAGAGCTAAAAGCAAAGCAAATGCAATAGGGGCTTTGCTTTGGAAAAGATCTACTGACAATTGCACGTCACATTTAAATGATTGGGTAATTTCCAAAAGATAGCTGCCGACACTCTAAAAGCCATGTTATACTTACTTTAAAGATACGACATCTTTGAGACAGAGAAACTCTTTCAAGTAGAGCTTATTGCATCTCTTTTGTCTTCATTTAAGCCTTTTTTTAGTATTACATGTTTAACACTACCACTAATTGATAAAAATGTGTATGCTTTTACATACACTTTATTTTTAACATCTAATTAAAGGGCATAATATGAATATCAAAAAACTTCGCCATCCTAAAGAATCAATATACCGTTCAATTTGTATGATCCTTGGTATGCTAATTTGGGTAGCTTTGCTTTGGGGTACACAATTTTTAGCAGCTCTTTTCTTATTGCCTATAGCACTATTTTTATGGATTTCCCAAAAATTTTTTCAAGCTTCAATATATGGCAATTCTGTTCACGTAAATAATAACCAATACAAAGAAATTGATGATATTATTCAGTGTGTTTCTCGACAGCTTGGGCTTAAAAAAATTCCAGAAGTATTTGTGATGAATTCCAATGGAACCATTAACGCTCTTGCAATAAAGTTTCTCTCCTCTAAATATGTGCTTCTTTATAGTAGCCTGGTAGATTTACTATGGTGCGATCGTAACCAAGATAAGCTACGTACAATTGTTGCTCATGAATTGGCTCACCATGCCGCTGGACATGTTAATTTTTGGATCAGTTTATTAATAAAACCGGCAATGTTTATTCCTTTTTTAGGTTCAGCCTATCAACGTTCTTGTGAATTAACTGCTGACCGCATCGCCGCTAAAATTGTTGGTAATGAAGCAAGCACTACAGCAGCTTTAATTACTATTGCCTCAGGTAGCAATCGATTAATTACACAGACATCACTACACGCTTTTTTAGATCAAGAGCGTAGTGTTCCTAACTTTTTTGCTTTTCTTCAGACAATCTTATCTTCTCATCCGCGCATGACCAAGCGTATTATTGCCGTACATAAGTTTTATCAGTCAGAACTTAGACAAGAAGAATATACTAAGCCAATAAAATCGGCTCAGGTATCTTTGTCTGCATGAAAGACATAATGACAACTTATGACTAATTTTAATCGCAAAGATGTTTGAGACTTCATTAAGTTTTCTAAACAAGTTTGTTCTTTATCAAACTTGTTTTCAAATATTTTTCTGGCCATTTTTCCTGTTATTAGCAGTTATTCATCTCTCTAAGAAGAATTTTTGTTTTTTCTAGATAGGTATATAGAGAGTGTCTTGAAACCTATAATTTGATAAAACTTAAGTAAAAATTTTAGAGTTATTTTGTGAAAAATTTATCCGAGCGATCTAGTTGAAACAAAATGAAATGCAATTGTAAAGTACTTTGAAGTTGATTACTCCAAAGGTGGACGCCCTCTTAGGTATGAAAAAAAAGAGATTTTGAACGCCATTTTTTATGTGCTTGAAATGGCGTTATCTACCACAAGAATTTCCACCTCGCAAAACAGTGTATACATATTTCAGGAGATGGAGAAACCAGAATTTATTTGAAAGCATTAATCAAGCATTCATCATTGTTTGAGAAAATCATTAAGAAAACTAATGAGTAAAAATGGAAAAGCTAAAAAAGATAGATTTAGAAATCTATCTTTTTTAGCTAAAGTTTATCAAATAACTTTTTATAGCTGATAATTTTAATTGGCAGGGCGATAAACGATATCCCTGGGATTAGGGCGGCTATCGCTTCTTACCGCATTAGCAGGACGGTAGATAATTCCTACTTGAGCATCAGCGATTTTTGACATGCGATAAAGACGTGACTCTGAATTGAATAATTCGATTTGAACAGTATCACCTTCGTTAAAAGTTGCTAAATCGCTTAAGTTTTGCACTTCCCAGCGTCTACGCTGATTATCATCGGTTTTTGTTTGAACAATTCCATATTGCCGATCGATGCCAGTTAAACTTGCTGCAAAATTTACCCGCGGTAAAGGTGCAACTCCTGATAATTTAATCAAACAAGTAGGAATCATTGCTCTTTGTCTTGATACGCGGCTAGCAAGGGGTACTTCTCTTGGCTCTGGATAACGTACAGAAGAAGCGCCATTTAGAGCAGCTCTTTGCGCAGCTCCTCTGCGATCAGAACTGGCATTAGGATTGGCAGGATAATAGCGATAAGGGTCGCCGCGCCCAGGTACTTGTAAAGGATGCATAAATTTTCCTTATATAAATTTTGTTTTATTAATTAAATATTAGCTAAAAAAGTTTTTTATAAACGGTAAAGATTAAATCCCATATCCTTTAAATAGCGCTTCGCAGTAAGGAGCGCCTACTATGCTAGCGTTGATAAGAATTTGTGGATAATTATTTACTCTCCAATAGTTATTGACACCTACTATAATAGAATCGCCTTCTTCCCAATAATCAAAATTTGCATCATTAGGGTTTATTTGCCATACAGTGGCATCTTCATCATCCAGCTGCACAAAATAGATGCCCTCTGCATGATTAGAAACTTTTTTCACAATTTTTTGTCTATACCTTTGAAAATGTGCTGGCATGCTGTGAAATGCAGCTTTTATTGCTTCTTGAGTGCGATAGTTATAAAGTACAAAAGGGTATTCGTCTTTAGAAAACCAAGCGATGTTAGGCTTAATAAAGATCACATCTTCTTGCAACCACTTTTGCACAGAGCGGCATTGTGATGGATAAATGGACCAGATGGACTCATCAATCAATTTAATTGCCTCTCCATTATTGATCAAAGTCATAGGGAGAGTATAAGCAAGCTTTTGAATGCGACTTAAGTATTGAGCGTCATTCTCAGTTACTCTACAAATAGGGGAAGAGTCCTCTAAAAGCTTTGGAGCAGAGCTATTGCTTTCTTCTGTTTTAATTAGCTCTTGTACATCTATTTGATCTGCTTTTGCAGAAGAGATGAATAGGCTTGTAAAAGCAGTAAAAGCAATTAAGCTTTTTTTTATCTTATTGCTAAAGAAAAAGTTCATTAGTTATTTCTCCTAAGGTGTAAAAAAGATTTCAAATGAGTTTTTAGCAGTTTTAAAGTTTTATCTAATGGATCTATGCTAACTGCTCTTAACTTTACTAGCAAGTGAAGAGAGGAGCGAAAGCCTGTCAATTACATTAGCTTTTTTAGTTGCAACATGGGACAGACTTATCCCATAACTCAATTAAGGCTAAATAAAGAATCAATTAATTATTGAAAAAAGCCACTATTTCCCTTCTCAATTAAAAAGATACAGTGGCTTTTTTTGACTTAAAAAATCTAATCTAAAATAAACTGGCATCCTTCCGCAATCAATCCATCGATGTAGGTAAGATCAAAATTAGCATCTAAAAAACGAGGGTCTTTCATCATATAAAGGTGAAAAGGAATAGTCGTATAGACACCTCCTACGTGAAACTCTCTAAGCGCTCTTTTTCCAATTGCAATTGCTTCATTTCGATCTTTTCCTTTTACAATGAGTTTTGCAATCATAGAGTCGTAATTAGGTGGTATACTATAACCTGAATAACAGGCGCTATCTACCCTTACATGAGGCCCTCCAGGAGGTAAATAATACTCTAATTTTCCAGGAGAAGGAGAAAAGTTTTGCGCTGGGTTTTCTGCGTTAATGCGATATTGAATGACATGCCCTTTAAAAGAGATGTTTTTTTGCGTATAACCTAGTTTGTCCCCACGAGCAATTTTGAGCTGCTCCGTCACTAAATCAATTCCGGTAAGCTCCTCAGAAACGGTATGTTCTACTTGAATTCTTGTATTTACCTCCATAAAATAGAAGTTGTGTTCACGATCGAGTAAAAATTCAATTGTTCCGGCTGAATAATAACCGGCAGCTTTTACTACGTTTACGGCCGCCGCTCCAATTTTTTGCCGCATTTTTGCAGTCAATACAGGGCTAGGAGCTTCTTCAATCAATTTTTGCCGCCGGCGCTGCGTGGTACAGTCGCGTTCTCCTAAATGGACATAGTGTCCATACTTATCCCCTAGCACTTGAACTTCAATGTGCCTTGGATTAAGAATCATCTTTTCTAAGTAAACTTCGCTATTACCAAAGTTAGCTTCTGCCTCTGCACGAGCAGCAGTAAACTGTTTAGCAAACTCATGCCGGTTTTGGGCAATGCGAATTCCTTTACCACCTCCACCGGCTACAGCTTTAATAAAAATAGGAAACTTAAGTTGTTCGGCAACTTCTATAGCGGTTTCCAAGTCCTCTACTACTCCATCTGAACCAGGGATAACAGGGCAGCCAGCTGCTTTTGCAGTTGCTTTTGCTTTTGCTTTATCACCTAACAGAGCAATTGCTTGCGAGGAGGGACCAATGAAATTAAGGCCGCAGCTTTCGCAAATAGAGGCAAAGCTACTGTTTTCACTTAAAAAGCCATATCCTGGATGGACAGCATCGGCGCCCGTAATTTCACAAGCAGATAAAATAGCAGGGATCTTGAGATAAGATTGATGAGAAGGAGCTTCTCCAATACAAATCGCTTCATCGGCATGAAGAACATGCAAAGCTTCGGCATCTGCTTGAGAATAGACTGCAACTGTTTGCAATCCTAGATCGTGGCAGGCGCGAATAATACGGACCGCAATTTCGCCGCGATTGGCAATTAAAACTTTTTTCATATTAGCTTGGCTCGACAACTTTAAAAAGTTTTGCTCCAAACTCAACAGGTTGACCTGCTTCAAATAAAATTTCTGCAATCACACCGCTTTGGTTAGCTTTTACCTCGTTCATCACCTTCATTGCCTCAATAATACACACTACAGTTTCTTTTTCTACTCGGTCTCCGACTTTGATAAAAGGAGGGTCAGAGGGGGAAGGAGCGGCATAAAATGTACCTACCATGGGCGAGGTAATAAATAAGCTTTGCTCATCTTGTTTTGGCTGGTCATAGGCAATGGCATTTGGCATGCGCTGTAAAGAGTGCTCGGAGCTGCGTAGTAGAGTTTGATCCGCTCGGTTATACATGTGATTAAAGTAGCGTTCATTATTAAAATGGCTAGTTTCAGACGATTCACTGTTTGAGGAGCTATTATCTGGCCGCTCTAGGGTAAGCTCAAAATCACCTTCTTTAATTTTTAGTTTTTTCGTACCCGTCCGGCTCATAACTGTCATTAACTCTTTTATCTGCTTTAGTTCCACCAGTTGTTCCTTTTTAAATAAGTTGAATAGTTTTTTACCTTCTCTACGTCTTTTAGGCTATAGCAAGGGTTTCTATAGTGAAAAGCGAAAAATTTAGAAATAAACTTAAAATAGCTCTAAAGAGAGAGTTGAATCGATCGCTTTTTGCATAAAACAAAGGTTTTTAAGTTAAATGTTAATAGCGTAATGCTGATTGTTTTTGTAAATATTGATTCTCTTTGATGGTTGACTCTCTTTTTAAAGGTAGGTTGCGATGAGGAAAACGTCCAAAGTTTTCAATGGTTTCTTGATGTTTCACAGCTAAAACAAAAAACTCATGAATCAATGGCCTAATTTCCTCGGGAGATTGCTTGGCAAGCTCTTGATAAAGTTTTACAGAGAGTAGCTGCATTTTTACATCTTCTGAATGTTGAAAAGGCATGTAAAAAAATAACCTTTCTACTGGAAAAAGCTCCAGATCTTGGCCATTTTGTATACCCTCTTGCGCTAATGCTAATGCTATTTTGTCAGTGGCAAACATCTTAGCATCGCCTGGAAAAAAATGGCGAGGAAAAATATCTAAAAGTAAAAGAAGAGCTAAGAGCCCTTTTGGAGTTTTTCTCCAGCTTAAGTATTCTCCTTGAGCCCCTTTTTGATAATCTTGAAAAAACCGTTTTTTTAATTGATCATTAAGTTGTTTGTCTCCCTCCCATAAAGCGACCTTATTAATAGGGAAACTGGAGGCAGATCTTAGAGGACCAAACCAAAAATCGAGAATTTCTGCTATTTTTTCCTGATCAAAATCCTCTTCTCTTTGACCAAAGGTGCTAGATGATTTTTGACTTAGAGGCTCAGATAAAAGATGCCTTGGTTGGTTGAGATATTTTGCGCTAGGTGGCAGAGAAGTTCTTTGGGGAAAACCTGGGCTGGGCTCCATCTCTTGCGGCTTTACGTAAGGGGAAGAAAGAGGGGGTAGATCATCGGAATAAGGATCATAAGGGTAGCCAAAAGGCTGAGAAATTAAAGGAGTCAAAGAAGAGAAAAAGATCATGGAAGAGAAAAAATAAGTAAGTTTTCTTTTATTCATCACTTGGCTCCTATTATATAAATAAAACTAGACTCGCTGGATGTACTCATCTGTTCTTGTATCTACTTTGATAATATCTCCTACTTCTATAAAAGGAGGAACTTCTACCGTTGCTCCTGTTTCAAGCACAATGACCTTTGATTCGCTAAGTAAAACTTTTTCTTCGTCGTTCATTGTTTTAGCTACCATTAACTCTAGAAATTGAGGCATCTCTACCGCAAATACAATTTCTCCATACAAAGAAGCTTTAATTTCCACTCCCTCTTTTAAGTAATTTACTTTATCCCCAATAATTTGCGATGGGATATTGATTTGATCTAAATTAACAATATCTAAAAATAAAAAAGTTTCCCCTTCTGGATATAAGAATTCAAGCCGTTTTTCTACTAAAGAGACGTCTTTAATTGCTTGGCCTAACTTAAAACTTTTTTCTATTAATTCGTTAGTGGTTAAATCTTTTAGTTTTGTTTTAATAAAAGGCGCCCCTTTGGGAGCAGCCACTTTAACGCTCGACTCTACCTTATATAGGCTATTATTAATGGAAATGATCATTCCAGGGTTAAGTTGATTACTTGTTGTCATTTTTTCCTACTTGTATGGTGTGCTAAAAGTCACTACTTAAAATGTAAGTCAGCGCTCAAGAGTTTCGCATTTTTTTAATCGCCTGGCTTAAATCACTGGCTGCAAAAAGAGAGGTGCCAGCAACAATGACATTCGCACCTGCAGCAATGCATTGGCCCACGTTGTTTAAATTTATGCCTCCATCCACTTGAATATCAAAAGGCAGAGAGGAGCTATTAGCAGAAAGCCCTTTTTCTGCAATTCCTAATTGGTTGCAAAGGTCTCTAGTAAACTTTACTTTTTCTAGTACCTCGGGCATCAATGACTGTCCTCCAAATCCTGGCTGAACGGTCATCAGTAAAATCATATCGCACTTGTCCAAGTACTTAGGAATCATAGAAAGAGAGGTCTTTGGATTAAAAGCTAAAGCTGCGCGAATATTGCATTTACGAATATAATTTAAAGTTGCCTCTACTTCTTCGGTTGCTTCAAAATGAATGGTAATACTATCTGCTCCGGCAGCAACAAAGCGCTCGATATAGTCATAAGGATTATAAATCATTAAGTGCAAATCTAAATAAAGGTCAGTAGAGCGGTTAATTGCTTCTACCGCTCTTGGTCCAAAAGTTAAATTAGGCACAAACGCGCCATCCATAATATCGATATGAATGCTATCGGCACCTGCATTTTCTAACCTTTTTGCCTCCTCGGCTAGACGTCCAAAATCTCCAGCTAAGATAGAAGGGGCAATTTTTATTTGTTTATCAGTTACTTTTGTCATAGTAGCTCGTTTGATTTTTCACTGTTTATATACTGGACTTAAGCGCCAAAAGTCAAGGGAGATACCACTTGCTAATTTTTCAATAAAGAGTATTTACTGAAAAGCAGTATAAATGGCCTATCCTTAAAAAAACAATGGAAAGTCGCAAAAGAAAAAGCAGAGTTTCTCTTTACCTCCATTAAAATTTTAGGCATAAAAATGTTAACCAAGGGTTTCATTTGACTTTTTCTACTCTAACGCATAGCCTTTTTAAGGCCAATTTTAAAAGCAATTAACAGGAGATCAGGCATGAATAATGAGACAGAACTCAAAATAAAAAATTTGCAAGAGAGATTTACTCATATGCTGAGGTATCTTTGACATCGCTTCTAAAGAAGCCCGTGTGAAAGAAATAGAAATGTTAATGGAGGCCGGTGAGTTTTGGTCTAACGCTAATGAAGTGCAATCTCTTATAGATGAATGTCAAAAACTGCGTAGTTGGACAAATCCCTACCAAAGCCTTAAAAAACAATTTGCAGAGATCTCTTCCCTGCTGCCTGAGGCTTATGCCGAAAATATAATAGAGTTAATTGAAGAACTTACCTGCGGTTTAGAAAAGGTAGAAAAAGAACTTTCTGCGCTGGAAGTGCGCCACATGCTTTCTGGAGAGCTTGATAATAAAAACTGTTATTTAACGATTAATTCTGGAGCGGGAGGAACAGAAGCTTGTGATTGGGCGCAAATGCTGAGCCGCATGTATCAAAGATGGGCGGCAAAAAGAGGATGGAAAGTAGAGTCTGTCGATTTTGTAGAAGGAGATGTAGTTGGATTAAAAAGCACAACGCTTAGAATAGAAGGATATGCTGCTTATGGATATGCAAAAGCAGAAAAAGGGGTACACAGACTAGTGCGTATTTCTCCTTTTGATAGCAACGCTAAGAGACATACCAGCTTTGCCTCAGTTGATGTCACTCCGGAAGTGACAGAAGACATTACTATTGAGATCAAGAGTGAAGAGCTCAGAATTGATACCTATAGGGCTTCGGGCGCCGGTGGTCAGCATGTAAACAAAACGGATTCTGCTGTACGTATTACCCACCTGCCCTCTGGGATTGTAGTCTCTTGCCAAAGTCAACGCAGCCAAATACAGAACCGCGAGGCATGTTTAAAGATGCTGCGCTCTAAGCTCTATGAACAAGAAGCGTTAGAAAGAGAAAAAGCGCTCTCTTCTTTAGGGGAAGAAAAAAGAGAAATTGCATGGGGAAGTCAAATTCGTAACTATGTTTTTCAACCTTATACTTTAGTCAAAGATACTCGTACAAAATTTGAATCAGGAGAGATTCAAAAAGTAATGGATGGAGATTTAGATGATTTTATCAATGCTTATTTAAAGGAGTTTGGTTAATGGTACTTCCAACACAATCAATTGCAGATTTAACTATTCGTTATACAGAGCCAAGCGATGCTTATGCATTAAGAGAGTGGCTGGGCGATCAAGATGGAGGAAATGGCTTTCCCATTGATGGCGAATTAGAGCTCAGTGATGCCGTTATTCGCTGGCTCTCTTTTTGTCGTTATCAGTGTAGCATTACTATTTTAAAAGAGAACAAGCCTTGTGGAATTGCTACCCTTTATTTACAGCCTTATGGTAAACTTTCTCACCAGTGCGAGTTTGGAATTATTGTGGATAAAAAATATCGCAGTCAGCGCGTAGGCAGCTATTTACTTAGCTGTTTGATCCATTTGGCCAAAGAAAAATTTGCCATAGAGGTGCTTCATCTACAAGTATATGCTTCTAACCCGGCAATGAGGTTTTATCGTCGTTTTGGGTTTAAAGAATTTGGTAGACAAGAGGCATGGGCCAAAGAAGGAAAGGAGCTACAAGCGCGGGTGCTAATGGAAAAATTTCTTTAAGAGGTTATGGAAAAAGAGAAAAAACAGTTATTTATTTTAAAAGAGAGTTTAGAAGATCGCATAGGTAAAAAACTTCATCTAAAAATTAATGATAATCGTTCTACGATGTTAAGCGTAAAATGGGAAGCAGACTGCACAAGAGTCTCTTTACATCGGATGTTTTTAAAGGCTCCTTTAAAAGTAATGCAAGATTTGACCGGCTACTTAAAACAGGAAAAAAAGAACTTAACGCCCGATGTTAAGGCTTATATCGAAAAAAGTTTGCAAACATTTGACTACTCCCATCAGTTAGACCTTAAGAAGTTGCAAGTGAAGGGGAAAGAGTACCATCTTCAGTCTATTTACGATCAATTAAACGAAGAATATTTTGAAAAAAAGTTAAAACTTTCTATTACATGGTTTGGCAATAAGAAACGAGCTAATCGCTCTCGCATCACTTTTGGCCTTTATTATGACCCTCTCAAGCTGATAAAAATCAACCGCCTCTTAGATCAACCCTACTTTCCTATTTATTTTGTTCGCTACGTTGTATATCATGAAATGCTGCATTATGTTTGTCCAACTTACGTAGATGAGCGTGGAGTTAAGCAGATTCATAGTAAAGAGTTTAAAACAAAAGAGAAAGAATTTAAAGAGTTTGAGCAGGCGCAAAGCTGGATGCGGCAAAATCAAAACAATATTTTTTCTCTCTCTTCAGCAATTTAAGGAAAGGTATGGCAGGACATAGCAAGTGGGCAAATACTAAACATCGTAAAGCAAGAGCAGATGCTAAAAAAGGCAAAATCTTTTCTCGCATTGCCAAAGAGATAATTAGCGCAGTCAAAGTAGGGGGAGCAGACCCTAAAAGCAATCCTCGGTTACGTTTAGCTTTGCAAAAAGCGCGTGATGCCAACATGCCCAACGAAATTATCGACCGCAACATCAGCAAAGCTTCTCAAGCGGATCAAGCAGATTTTTATGAGCTTACTTATGAACTATATGGTCATGAAGGAGTAGGATTAGTCATCGATGTGATGACAGATAATAAAAACCGAATTTCCTCAGAAATGCGAATTGCTACAAATAAGCGCGGCGGAACAATTGCTACACCAGGCGCGGTAACTTTTAATTTTGATCGTAAGGGAATTATCCAAATTTCTAAAGACCAAGCGAAAGAAGAGACGCTTTTTTTAGCGGCAACAGAAGCTGGGATAGAAGATTTTGAAGAGTTAGAAGAGAGTTTTATTTTAACTACCGATCCCACTGATCTTTATTTCATCAAAGAGCAGCTTACTCAAAAAGGTTTTAAATGCGAGGAAGCAACGTTAGAAATGGTGCCGAAAGTAGAGGTGGAGTGTAGCGCAGAGGCAGTAAAAGATAATTTTGCGCTCATGGAATGGCTAGAAGAATTAGAAGATGTCGACGCTGTTTATCATAATATGAAAGTTTCGGAAGATAATTAGCTATCAAGGTAAAAAACTTTAAAATGTTTTCACTTTTTCACTTTTAAACTTTAAGTTTTTTCTGCTTTCACTCCTTTTTTATAGAAAAAAAGTGAATCAATTTATGTAAAAAAAGGTGTTTTAAAAAATGACAAAAGAAAAACGCGCTATTTCTCCGCTAAGAGAAGAAGATTTTTCTGAATGGTATCAACAAGTAATCAAAGCTGCAGATTTAGCTGAAAATTCGCCCGTGAGGGGCTGTATGGTAGTAAAGCCTACAGGCTATGGAATTTGGGAAAATATTCAAAAACAATTAGACCACTGCATTAAAGAGACTGGTCACGAAAATGTCTACTTTCCTCTTTTTATTCCTTTGAGTTTTTTTGAACGGGAAGCGGCTCATGTCAGTGGTTTTGCTAAAGAGTGCGCCGTCATTACCCATCATCGCCTAGAAGAAAAGCAAGGACGCTTAGTTCCGGCAGCTCCATTAGAAGAGCCATTAGTAGTGAGACCTACTTCAGAAGCAATTATTGGAGACGCTTTTTCGCGTTGGATCTCTTCTTATCGTGACTTACCCTTGCTTATTAATCAATGGGCCAATGTAGTACGTTGGGAGATGCGTCCTCGCATTTTTTTAAGAACCACAGAGTTTTTATGGCAAGAGGGCCACACCGCTCATGCTAGTGCGCAAGAAGCGTTAGAAGAGACATTGAAAATGTTACAAGTGTATCATTATGTAGTAAAAGAGCTACTGGCAATTCCTGTGATTATAGGAGAAAAATCTCCAGCTGAACGCTTTCCTGGTGCAAAACAAACTTTTACATTAGAAGCGATGATGCAAGATCGCAAAGCGCTACAAACCTGTACCTCGCATGATCTTGGTCAAAACTTTGCCAAAGCGTTTAACATTAAGTTTAGTAACCCGGCAGGTGAGCTTGAGTATGCTCATACTACCTCTTGGGGAATGACAACTCGTTTAATTGGTAGTATGATTATGTGCCATGGCGACGACGATGGCTTGCGAGTGCCGCCGCGCGTAGCTCCTAAACAGATTGTAATTATCGCAATTATTCCCAAACCAGAGCTAAAAGAGGCTATTTTAAACTTTGCCGATCAGGTTGCTACAGCTTTAAAAAAAGAGCTGTTTTACGATCAGCCTATTACTGTTTTTGTTGATAAACGAGAAAAAAGAGGGGGAGAAAAAGTATGGGAGTGGGTAAAAAAAGGGGTGCCTATTCGCCTGGAAATCGGTCCTAAAGAAGTGCAGGAGCAGCTTTTAGCTGTAGCCAGAAGAGATGCCCCGGTGAAAGAAAAAAAAGTGATGAAGGTAGACGACTTTGTTAAACAAGCAGCTTCTTTACTACAAGAAATTCAAGATAACTACTATAGCCAGGCTCTTGCTTATCGCGATGCGCATCTCTATACACACCTTAAAACTTTTTCAGAGTTAAAAGATTTTTTCACTCCTAAAAATGAAAAAAAACCCGAAGCTCATGGGGGATTTGTTTTAGCTAAATGGTGCGGTGATACAGAGACAGAAAAGCTGTTAGCAGATCTAAAAATCTCTATTCGTTGTTTGCCTCTTGAGCAAAGCAATACAGAAGGAACCTGTATTTTAACTGGTAGGCCAGCAACCATTGACGCTATCTTTGCTAAGTCTTACTAGTTTTTTTTCATTAAAAAGTGCTGCAGCTAAAAAAAAATCAAACTGCAGCGCTTTTCTTCCTTTCTAAAAAAGCATTCGATACTTGCCAAATAAATAGTAGAGACTGGCATTTTAACCAACGAACCGTAAATTCCCTTCCTTCAGGTGGGGGATAGAAGGTGGCTAGCTAGGCGTCTTTTGTTGATCTATATATTTTTTTACAATTTCTAG
>CATLPS010000044.1 GCA_950054535.1 uncultured Chlamydiae bacterium
AAGCATTGTTTTTCCTGCAAATTTTTAAAATCAGCTAAATTCCATCTTATTAAGATGTTACAAAAAACAATATCTAGATCAAAAGAGGGGTCGATTTTTTCCAGAATGGCAAGAGCTTCAAATGGGAACTTCTGACCAAATTGAAATAGACCAAAAGACTTGCTGAAAATAGTATTAAAACAAGCTTTTTCTTCAAAAAACTTTACAAGTTCTTCAAACTCTTGCAAAGAAAATTTTCTCACTTGCTCAATATGTTTATCGAGTCTAATTTCAGGCTTGTCAGCTATACTTGTAATAAACGCTTCTGCCCAGCTTCGCTGCTCCTTTAAAGGTTTTTCTATAATCAGTGAAATCAAAGTAGCATAGTCGCCTATCTCTTTTCCCTCTTTTTCTAGCTCTTGTATTAGCGGAGCAAAAAGAGCTCTAATGTCATCAAAATGCTCTTTAGGAGCTGCGATAAGAGTAAAGAGAAAACGAAAGTTTTCTACTCCTTGGTACTCAAAATTATCTTGCACTATCCCTACCTTTAGTTTAAAAGCAGCCGCTTCTTCAGCACTTAAAGTTTTGCAATAATGTTTTACTATTGCTTTTCTTGAACCCCAACTGTTTACAAACGCTTTTGCCATAGCTGGAAGCTGCTTGATCATTTCGGGAGTTAAAAGAGAAGAGGGCAGATTTTTAAGAGAGGGCAGGAGCTCAGGTTTGTCTTTTAAGAGTTTTATTAGTGCTTCATTGAATGAAACTAGATCTTTCTCCATTAAAAACTCTTTTATCCAGGAAGGATCTGCAAAAAATAGATCGGGCAGATCTAAAAACTGATCTAATAATGTAGAATTTGTATAGTATTTTTCTAAGAATAAAAAGCGCTGTAACTTAAGTTGAAAATCTCCAATGCGCTTAAAAAGTTCATGATGAATCACAGATTGGTAGGCTTGTAGTTTTTCAAAAAGATCTTTTTTGCTATTAAGCCTTATCAGATCAGCACAATAGCCAATATTATGGCTGGCTTGCTTTTTCTCTTTTAGAAGAGCAAGTAAAAGCAAGTCATCAGAAAATAAAATTTCAAGCAAGCGATTGATCTTCTCAGCGGCTACTTTTTGAAAATCATTGCTACCATACTTAAGGATAAATTCATTTTGATGATGATGATAATCATACCATAGACTATCTGAAACACGGTCTAATAACTGAAATAGAGACTGATTATTTAGTAGCGCAACCTTTTTAGGAATTTGCTCAATTAAAGTACTATTTAGGTTTTCACAAATTCCCTTACATAATCTTTCTAGCTGATTAAATAGGTCATCCGTTGGCTTTAGCTCCTTGCGCTTTTTTTCTATATCGCTTTGCCAGTTAGAGGGAACTATTCCTTTTTTGCTCTGTTGGCATTTTTGAAAAACTTGCTCAATATTCTTTAAAATAGTTTGACGTTGCTTCGTTTTTGCAAGGTCCTCACTTAAAGAAGCAGAGGTCGCAATTTCTGCTTGAATTACTTGCCAGTTTTTATTGAGGAGTTTACTCACCTCTGCAAGGTGTAAGTCCATTTTAGCTAAAGGACCAAGCCCTAAAAATTTTAAAAGAAAGTTCCAACAAGTGAGTTCCTTACAAGAAACTGTAATAAGTTCTTGTTCTTTAACCGCTAAAATATAATTTATGGGAATATTCTTGCCGCTAAATTTACGCATACATTGGGCAACAAAGCTGTTACTACGATCCCACTTGTCAAAACAGATATTGTTATTACTCAAAGCATTTAAAGAAGATATATTCATTATTACCTTATGTATAAAGAGTTACAAATTGGCGCTACGGGCAGATTTTGGCCTTCTACAATGATCTGGGTTTTCTGATAGCTCTTCTTCTATGGCCTGCCACTTTTGGATCAAAAGGTTATATTCTTGATTGTTTCCCGATAAAATTTCTTGTAAGTGCTCTAAAGAAGGTGTTTTACCAACTACTCCCAGAAAAGCCTCGCTATCAAAGGCGAAGGAACCTTTTTTAAGAACTCTATAAGAACGTACCTCTGCTAAAATCTTACCAAAAGTAGCTAGCTTTGTTTTGGCTCTTTTTTCATCTACTTGTAAGGTCTCTCTTCTCATGATATAGGCAATGCGATAAAGATCGAGAAAGGGCGCCATATCTTGCTGTCTTTCGACTAAAGATTTATCCATGAAACCTGCAAAACATTGTTGCAGATCCTGAAAAATTTCTTCTGTCCCATTAAATAGCAAAGAGCTAAGTTCTAGAGTTGCGTTTACTGTCTCTGCTTCCCATGTAAAAGATAAAAATTCATTGCTAAAAAGCTTCCATGCCTCTTCTCCAAATAGCTCATTCGACCATTTCAACCACTGCTGTGCTCTTTTGAGCTCTTCTGCTGGTTTTTTGGACTTAACTTTAATAAGCCTTTCCAAGATAAGATCGTAATGATGATCCTTCATCTGAGGAAAAATAGTTTTTATCTCTTGACTAAGCTGAACAATGTTTTGACAATTCTCTATAAAAAGTTGTTTTTCCTGCAAATTTAGGCGATTGACGTGATTCCATTTTGTTGAGATACTATTAAAAACAATATTTTGATCAAAACAGGGATCCATTTTTGTCAGCATGACAACAGCTTCGAATGGGTAGCTACCCGATTCAAATCCACTAAAATTTTTATTAAAAATAGTATTAAAACAGGGTTTTCCTTCAAAAGGTTTTACAAGTCCTTCAAACTCTTGCAAAGAAAAGTCTCTCACTTTCATAATATATAGATCGAATTTAATTTCAGGCCTATCACCTATACTTGTAACAAACGCTTTTGCCCAGCTTAGCTGCTCCTCCAAAGGTTTTTCTATAATCAGTGAAATCAAAGTAGCATAACCGCTTGTCTTTTTTTCCTCTTTTTCTAGCTTTTGTATTAGCGGAGCAAAAAAAGCTCTGATGTCAGCAAAATGCTTTTTAGGAGCTGCGATAAGAGTAAAGAGAAAGCGAAAGTCTACTACTTCTTGGCTATCAAATTTTTCTTGTACTATCCCCACCTTTAATTTAAAGGCAGCCGCTTCTTCAGCACTTAAAGATTGGCAATAATTTTCTACTGTTGATTTTCTTGAATAACTACCTGCAAATACTTTTGTCATGGCCGGAAGCTGCTTGATCATCTCTGGAGTTAAAAGAGCGGAGGGCAGATTTTTAAAAGAGGGCAGTAGCTCAGGTTTGTCTTTTAAGAGCTGCATTAGATCTGCATTTATTAAAAACTCTTTTATCCAGGCAGGATCTGCAAAAAATAGATCGGGCAGCTCTAAAAATTGCTCTAAAATTTTAGGGAACAGCTCAGAATCTGTATAGTACTTTTCCTGCCGTGAAAATTGCATCAAATCAAGAGGCTGCTCTTCTATTTTACTAAAAAGCTGATGATTTATTATAGACTGAAATACTTCTATCTTTTTATAAAGTTCTTCTTTGCTACAGTTTATTAAACAAGTATAAAAATCAATATCGCTTGGCCAGTTGGAGGGAACCGTTCCTTTTTTGCTCTGCTGGCATTTTTGAAAAACTCGCGCGATATTGTTCAAAATGTTTCGGTGGCTCTCTATTTTTTGTAAATTCTCACTTAAAGAAAAGGAATGAACCAGCTCTTTTTGAATCACTTGCCAGTTTTTATTTAGCTCTTTGCTTACCTCGGCAAGGTGTAAATCTAGTTTAGCCAGAGGGCCTAGCCCCAAAAACTTTAAAAGAAAATTCCAACAAGTGAGCTCCTTACAATAAACTTGGACGATTTTTCTTTCTTTACCATTTTCTCGTACTGCCAAAATATAATTTGGACGTTTGCGATTACGATCGCTTTTGTTAAAACAAATTTCTGAACTGCTTAAAGCATTTAGAGAAGAAATATTCATTGTCACCTTATTAATAAATAAATTAAATAGTTTATATAGATATATAATATCTAGTTTCTTTTTGATAAGCAATGATGATTATTATTAATAGTTTACTTATAGGATTTTCTAAGATGTTATTTTTAATATCTAGAAATGGATTTATGATAAAAAGAAACGAAAAAGAAAAGAAAAAGAAAAGAAAAAGAAAATAATAAGAAAAGAAAAAGATATTAGAATTGTGAGTTCAAATAGATGATTTAAAATTTTTTAATCACCCATGGTTTTGAGCTGTTAGCTCTATTCGTTGGCTAACAGCTTTCGTTAGAATAAGGAGCCTATTTTAAAAAGATTAAAGTTTTTAAAGTCTAAAAAAACTTAATTTTTTTGCGCTAGGTATTCATCTAAGCCGCCTTGAAAAAGGTGGATGCCATCTTCTTCAAAAGCAATCAGTTTAGTAGCCACATTGGAAATGAGATCTCTATCGTGACTTGCTACGATGACTGTTTCTTTGTACTCCGAAAGTCCCCAAGCTAGCGCAGAGACAGCTTCTAAGTCAAGGTGGCCATTGGGCTCATCTAAGATCAATACATTATGTTCACAAAGCAGCATACCAGCTAAAATCAAGCGCGCCGTTTCCCCTCCAGATAAAGCGGAGACCATTTTAAAAGCATCGTCTCCGCCAAATAATAGTTTCCCCATTGCGCTACGAATTTCTTGGTCGTAAATAGCTGGCCTTCGCTCTTTTAACCAGTCAAAAGCGGTAACTCCGGCCACTTTTTCAACAATATCGGCATGGTTTTGGGGAAAGTAAGAGATCATCGCCTGATGCCCAAGTTCCACACTTCCTTTGTCGGGGCTAAGGACGCCAGCAAGTAATTTTAAAAGCGTTGTTTTTCCGCGGCCATTATTACCAATCACACCAATTTTATCGCCGCGTACCACCTCTAAAGAAAAATTTTTAATTACTTGCAAAGTGTCATAGCTTTTGTCGATCTCTTCGGCTTTTAAAACAATTTTACCTGGTGGTTTTTCCGCAGGAATAAAGCGAATGTAGGGACGTTGAATATTGGACTTTTTTAGCTCTTGTGGCTGCAACCTGCCAATTTCGCGCAGCCTAGACTGCACTTGGCTGGCGCGCGTTCCGGCGCCAAAGCGCGCAACAAACTCTTTGAGCTGAGCAATTTTTTTTTCTTTAGAACGTGTATCGGCTTCTTCGCGCTCTCTTACAGAGGTTTTGGCCACAAACATATCGTCGTAGTTGCCAGGATAGATGATGATGGTATCATAATCAATATCGGCAATATGAGTAGTCACCGAGTTAAGAAAGTGGCGGTCATGGCTGATGACAATTAAGGTGCCTTTATAGGTATGTAAAAAAGTCTCTAACCATCCAATGGACTCTAAGTCTAAGTGGTTAGTAGGTTCGTCGAGCAAAAGCGCCTGAGGCTCGCCAAATAGCGCTTGGCAAAGGAGGACTCGGAACTGAATATCGGTAGGAACGGCATGCATGGTCTGGTCAAAATAGTGAGTAGGAATTCCCATCCCAGCTAAAATTAGCTCAGCGTCGGCATCGGCGGCGTACCCATTTTCTTCCGCTATCACCCCTTCTAAATCACCTAGCTCCATCCCTACTTCATCGGTGATCTCTACCTCGTAAAGAGCGTCTCTTCTCTTTAAAGCTTGCCATAAGCGATGGTTGCCCATGATGACGACATCTAGCACTTTTTCATGATGGTAATCTTCAATATTTTGCCTTAAGATCCCTACCTTATCGGGCAGGGTAACCGAACCAGAAGTTGGTTCTTCAATGCCCATAATAATTTTTAAAAGCGTCGTTTTACCAGCTCCATTTGGACCGGTCAAACCGTAGCGGTTGCCTGCATTGAAAGTAATAGTGACATCATCAAATAAGACTTTACTGCCAAAACTTTTTGAAATTTTATTTAAAGTAATCATCATTTCGCCTATTTTTTTTGTTACTAAACTAACATGAGACTTTATTTAATAGCCAATTCCTTCTTAAACAGTTAAAACACTGGTAAAATCGCCCCTTGATATTTTTCTTCCATCCACTTTTTAGTGCTAGCGTCCCTAAGAGCTTCTTTTAATTGTTGTAGTTTAGGTTCTTTAGCACAGCCTTTTCTCACAACGATCAAATTTGTAAATAATGACTTTTCCGATTCAAGGGCCAAGGCATCTTGAAGGGGAGAAAGAGAGGCTTGCAAAGCAAAATTAGCGGTAATAGCCGATAGATCAACATCATCTAATAGGCGAGCAGCTAAAGGGGGGTCTACTTCGACAAATTGATAAGCACTTTCTTTAATATCGTTTAAACCTACATTAATGCCTTGATGGTTTAAAGAGATCATTTTCTCTTTTTCTAGCAAAAGAAGTGCCCTGGCTTGATTGGTAGGATCAGTAGGAACTGCAATAACAGCGCCTTTTTTTAAGTCGGCAAGCTGTTTGACTTTGGTAGAATAAAGTCCCATTGGCTCGATATGAGAACTGACAAGCGGCTCGAGTTCATAACCAAACTCTTGCGACTGTGCCTGTAGAAAAGGTAGGTGCTGAAAGTAATTAGCGTCTACTTCCCCCTCTTGTAAAAGGCGGTTAGGAGCATGGAAATCATCGACTACTAATATTTCCATTTCTACCCCTTTTTTTTGGAGTAAAGGGGCTATCTGTTCTAAAATTTCGGCATGTGGGGTAGAAGAGGCGGCAATTTTTAATTTGTTTTCATTTTTTTTTTCGCAGCTGATTAGCAAAAAACTTAAAAAAATGGTAAGGAGAAGAGAAAACAATTTATTCATGAAAAGGTCCCTTTGCTACGTTGTTTGATTATTTTATTAAAGTACCAGCTACCTACGGCCTGAATCAATTGCACTAAGAAAATCAATAAAATCACGGTAATGGCCATTAAGATGGGGTTAAAGCGTTGATAGCCATATTGAATGGCAACTTTTCCAAGCCCTCCTCCGCCCATCGTACCTGCCATGGCGCTATAACCGATCAAATTGATCATCAAAGTAGTGACTCCTAAAATCAAAGCAGGCAGCGCCTCGGGTAACATTACTTTATAAACAATTTGCCATGGGCTAGATCCCATAATAAGGGCAGCTTCAATAAGGCCGCTATTTACCTCTTTTAAAGCCGACTCGATTAAGCGGGCGGCAAAAGGAATCGCTGCAATGGTAAGAGGAACGATAGAGGCTGTAGTCCCTAAACTTGTCCCTATTAATAAGCGGGTCAAAGGAATTAGCAAAATCATTAAGATGGCAAAAGGCACCGATCTGGTGGTATTCACTAATAAGCTAAGCAAACGATGAATAGTAGGCTGCTCTTTGAGGTGTCCTTTGGCGGTTAATGTTAAAATGATGCCCAAAGGTAGGCCAATAATAAGAGCAAATAGAGTAGAAGCGATGACCATGTAAAGAGTATGAAAAAACTCTACAGGAATCATTTGCCAAGCAAGTAAAAGCTGACTATTTATCATAAAATTTCTCGATATAAAAGATGATGACTGCGTAGATAGCAAAGAGCTTTCTCTACTTGCGCTTGTGCTCCTGACAGCTCGATAAGCAGCGATCCCACGATCATCTGTTGAAGCTTTTCAATTTTTCCTTCTAAGATATTGATCTCCACATCAAATGTTTTGATAAGATCGCTAATCACTGCTCTTTTTGCTTGTTCTCCTTCAAAGCTCAACTGAACTAGCTTTTTGCAGCCATTATTTAAAGCAAGCAACTCTGTAGGTATTTCTATGGAGTGAAGTTGAAAAAGCTGCCTGGTTAATTTTAGTTTAGGACGTAAAAAAAGTTCTTTTACCTCTCCTTCTTCTACTATTTTTCCCTCTGCCAATACGCCTACCCGGTGGCAAATTTGTTTGACCGCCTCTATTTGGTGCGTAATCATCAGAACAGTCAGACCCAGTGTTTCATTTAACTCTTTTAAAAGTGCTAAAATTTCGTTAGCAGTTTTAAAGTCTAAGGCAGAGGTGGGCTCGTCGCACAATAGCAGGCTGGGCTTATGAGCAAGTGCCCTTGCAATGCCAACTCTTTGCTTTTCTCCTCCACTAAGGTGGCACGGAAAACAGTGCGCTTTTTCTTTTAACTTTACCAAATTTAGAAGTTCATGCACCCGCTCTTGCCTTTGGTGCAGAGGAACCTGGCGAATTTCTAAAGGGTAGGCAATATTATCAAATACACTGCGAGAAGAAAAAAGTTCAAAATGTTGAAAAACGACTCCCATATTTTTTCGTAAAGCTGCTAATTGAAAAGAGCTGTGCCTCTCTTTATCAAAGAGGATGCTGCCTGAGCAAGGAGTCTCAAGGCCGGTTAAACAGCGCAGTAAAGTAGATTTGCCGGCGCCGCTTGGACCGACAATCCCATAAATGGTGTTTTTTAAAAGCGTTAGGTTTAAATCTTGAAGAACTTTCTTTTTTTCAAAAAATTTGCAAAGATTTTTAATTTCAATATGAGACATAAAGACAAAACTTTAAAAGATCCGATTTGGAAGTAGCTGATAACTAACAACTAAAAAAATAAAGCAATTAACAACTATAATTTAAATGATATAGTAAAAATAATAGTTTAATCGGCTTGTTAAAAACAAGAAAATATTTGTGTTTTTATTAAAGTTTAGTTTGTTTTTTGTCGGTATCTCTTTTCAATTCTTTGCAAATAGGGTTTTGCTTTAATAAAAAGAATTTTACTACCAGGTTCTTGTTTGAGCTGAAAATTGATTTTTCTTTTTAGCTGGCTTTCATTTAGGCCTCTTAACTCTCCTTGGTTAGGGTCAAAAAAAATAAAGGAATGCGGATCTATTTTTTTAATTAATAAGGAATGGCCATGAAAAGAGCGCCAAGTTCTTTTAAAAATTTGTACCTTTACGGTTTCTCCCACTTGGATGCGACTCAAACCTTTGGCAAAAAGCGGTGAGTTCAGCGCAACTTGGTGGACTAAGCGCCACTGCTCTGTAATAGAAAAAAGGTTGTCTGGAAAAATATGAAAGAGAAAAGCGACCAGTAATTCTAACTTGGAATAAACCATTAAAATATGACTTTTTGCGAGCTTATCTAATTTAGTAGCTTGTAACTTTTTTTTAAAAAAAATAGCTCCTTTTTCTCCCGGTTCTGCTTTTCCCAAAAGATCTTTTAAAAGAATTTTGTTACAGATCAAGTCGCAAAGGCCGTTAAATCTTTGGTCAAGCGTTTGCAGCAATGGGTCTTGATAATCAAGATCTACTGCTTGATTGAATTGTAAATGAGAAATAGAAGAAATTTTTTTAATTAATGGATCCTTAGTGCGATGAATAGCAGATTTAGAAGAGATAATAGAAGAACCGCTTTTTCTTCCCACGATACTTTGTTTTTCTTCTATAAAGTGGTCAAACTCTAGCTTTGCTGTTATTTGCATCCTCTATCTCCTATAAATTTTATCTAGAGGTGTTCTACTTGCTTGCTTAAAGCAATAGTCATAAAATGCACTTAAAAACAACTTAAACTTTAAAAAATTAGCGCATTTTTAAAAGGTATAAAAGGAAGTGGAAAAACTTATTAGGAAGATCTAGTTAGCAAGATTTAGAAAGAATAGAAATGAGGTTTAAGTTTAGATCGTATTACAATTCAAAATTTATTTTAAGAGAAAGATGGAAGAGGCAAGGCAACTTTATATCTTGATTTAAAGATTAATGGTTTAAGAAATGTTTTGACGGACTTAATCACCACAATTTTAATATTATTTTCGTAAAAATTTACCAATTTCTTCTTTAGATATTTGGCTTTGCGCAACTCTACAAACCATTTCCTCGAACTCTTTTTTGTCATATTTAATATCACATCCATTTTGATGGAGAAATATTAAAGCCGTAGCAGCTCCTGTTCTCTTATTGCCATCTAAGAACGCGTGATTGCAGACAATAGATTACAAATAAGCAGAAGCCTTATCAAAAAAAGAGCCAGCAAAAACTCAGGGAAAAACAAAAGCTATTGCAAAAAGCATTTTTAAGCGCGAGGATGCGCCTGGTCATAAACTTTTTTCTTTAGCTTAGTCGATACTTGAGTATAAATTGTAGTAGTAGTAGGAGAGCTATGTCCTAAAAGAAGCTGAATTGTTTTTAGATCCATACCATTTTCTAGCCAATGGGTGGCAATGCTATGGCGCAAGGTATGGGGGGTAATTTTGCCTGCAAGGCCACTTTGAGTCAGATGCTGATCAAATAGACGATCAATGGACCTGGTAGTTAAGCGGTAGCCATGTTTATTTAAAAAAATAGCTTGCTCATCTATTTGAGGAGCATGTACCTCTGTTTTTAAATGTCTTTCTGGGTGATGAAGATAAGACTCAATCCATGCAGCAGCATTTTTGGTAATGGGAACAATGCGCTCTTTTTTACCTTTTCCGCGCAATTTAACCGTAAGATTAGCTAAATCACAATCTTGGCGATCTAGGCCTGCAAGTTCGCTAAGCCTAAGCCCGGAGCTATAAAAAAGCTCCATCATGGTGCGATCGCGATAGCCTAGATAAGTTTCGATATCTGGTTGGTTAAAAAACTGCTGGATTTGCTCATAAGAGATGGAAAGAGGCAGGCTTTTATCTAGTTTAGGATTATCGATCTCTTCGACAGGATTATGAGAAATCAGTTTTTGCCTTTGTAAATATTTGAAAAAACTTCGCAGAGAAGAGAGACGCCTGGCTACTGTTTTTTTATTTAAAGTTTGGGCATGAAGCCATGCTAGGTAGCCCCTAATTGTTTTACGGCTGATCTCCTCTAACGCTATTTCTAGTTTTTCTTCTTTAAAATAGGTCTCAAAGAAACGTAAATCAATTCCATAATTTCTAATGGTATGAACCGAACTATTCTTGATAATACGTAAATAGTCAAGATAGCGAATAGTAAGTTCACCAATCATCGACTCTTGCGGTAAAGGAGAAGAAGCCAAAAAAAATTCCTTGTTAACTCTTATTATTAAATCTTATTACTAAGTCTTATTCATTATTATTTTACGAAGCAATAGCCCGCGTTTTGGGAAAAGGAAAAACCAATAAATCATCTGCTGTATAGGATGGAGAAAAAATTTCTCTTGCCTCTTGTTCAAACTTTTTTAAAGTGGGATAACGGCCTGAAAAGTGAGTCAAAATAAGCTTTTCTACGCCGGCTTTTTTAGCCAAGGTGGCTGCCTGTTTGGCCGTCATATGTTTATACTGCAAGGCAAGATGGGCATGTTCTTCTAAATAGGTACTTTCGCAGAGCAAAAGATTGGCGTCTTTGGCAATATCGATTCCATTTTGACAAAAAAGGGTATCTAAGACAACTGCAAAGCAATCTCCTTTTCTTATCTGGCTCACATCATCTAAGGTGATTTTTTGCTGATTTAATAAAAAAAAGCCCTCTTGTTCTAATTTTTTGATCATGGTGCCTTTCAAGCCATAAGAGCTAAGCTTTTCTTTATCAAATTTTCTACTGTCGGCTTCAGAAATGCGCCAACCAATATTTTCTACTCCATGCTCTAAAAATGTAGCTTCAATTCTAAACTTTCCATCATCTTCTACTAGGCCAGCCAAAGAGACTGGGTGCTCTACTACATTGATTCTCTCATGATAAATGGTAGAGTAGCGCAATCTATCAAAATATTTTTTGCCGCTAGCAGGGTAGTAGCAGTGAATAGGATGAGTCACTTTATCTAAGTTAAGCCGCATCAACATAGAGCCTAGTCCCAAACAGTGATCGCCATGAAAATGGGAAATAAAAATGCGTGTGATGCAGGGAGGGGCTACATTAGCAAAGATCAATTGGCGCTGCGTCCCTTCTCCTGGATCAAATAACATGCCCTCATTATTCCAGCGCAGCAAATAAGCACCGTGGTTTCTAAAGCGAGTAGGTTGCTGGCTTGAGCAGCCTAAAATCACTAGTTCTCTAACGCTCACTTTAACTTTTTCTCCAACTAAAAAAGTTTATTTTACCAACAAGGTAGCCCAAAAGCGCGCCACTTAGGTGGGCAGTATTTGCAATTCCTAAAGAAAAGGAAAGGTCAAGTGCATATCCTACAAAAAAAGCAAAAAGCTGTAAAACAGCAATAGCGACAATGAAAATCATCATAAAAAGATAAGTGGACTGGCTCAGTTCATATCCTTCCCAAGGGGCTATTTTTTTTCTTTCCCAGATAAAAGTCAACATGCCACATAAAATACCAGACGCCCCCATAAAGTTAGGCCCGGTAGCTAAGTATTGTAAAGTATTAGAAAAAAGGGCAAAAATAAGCAGTAGCGCAATATATCTAACAGGCGTTAAACGTTGTTCGATCTGCTTGCCTAAAACAATAATCCATAACATATTAAAAAATAGATGCAGTAAATCGGCATGTAAAAGAGCCGGGGTAAAAAGCCTCCAAAGCTCGCCTTTTTTAATTTTTTCAAACTGAGGCGTAGTCGCTAGCTGATAGGGAAGCTTTTCTTGGCTTTTTCCCCATAGGGAAAAAACTCCTGTCCAAAGAGTAGTTTCCTGAAGCTTTTTTATTAAATTTTTTTCCTCAAAATTTTTTTCTGCTTGATCAACTTTATTTTCACTTACATCAAAGTAGTCATGAATGAGCTCATAGGCCAAAGGGTAGTCGTACAAAAGTAGCTGATTGACCGGAGAGATGAAAATTGTCTTTCCAGTTTGGTTAGAGGTAAGGTCTTTACCGGGCGTTAACTTGATAGATAAAGCCATCAGCAATACGCAAATTAAAATAAAAGTCTGCGTCAGCCAGCCCATGCTTTGCTTGCCCCAAGATATGCTTTGAGTGGGCTGTTCTTTGTTGCTTTCCAAGGAAGAGCTAATGGGGACAATAGGCTCTACCTTAAAGTCTTCATTAGAAGAGCGGTTTAAAAATTGGTCCAGCCACTGCTTTGCCTCGGCTACTTTTTCCTCTTCTTCTATCCAAACCAGCGTCTCTATCTTGCCATAGTCATCGCTTTGCCAATCTTGACAAACGCGCTCTTCTAAAACATGCGCAATGTTTTGCTGAGTTAAAAATCTAGAAAAAAGTAGCGCCTCTTCACGCGGCTCGCTTAAGTGTGAAATGGTGCCAATGAAACGCATATTAATTTCTCGCTTGCTCTTGAATTTTCTTGATAATTGCCGAAGTGGAAAGGCTAGGTAGCAGTTGCACAAGATGGAGGCGTCCTCCTCCTTTTTTAACTATACCAGCCTCTACGCAATTTTGGCCATATTCCGCTCCATTGACATGAACCGCAGGCTGAATCACTTCTAAGATTTTGCAAGGAGTAGTTTCTTTAAACCAGGTAACAAAATGTACAAACTCTAAAGCTGCCATCATCTGTAGCCGATGTTCTAGTGTGATGATTGGCCTCAAAGGACTTTTATAAGCTTGAATCGAGCAGTCACTATTTAAGGCCACAATTAAAAGATCTCCTTGCAAAGAAGCTTCGTAGATCATCTGCAAATGGCCAGCATGCAAAAGGTCAAAAGAGCCATTTAATGTAACGATTGCTTTTCCCTCTTTTTTGAGTTGACTCACCTTTAATGCTAATTCTTCGGGTAAAATTAACTTTTTTTTAAAAGTAGTGGCCCATTTTTGTTGGCAAATCGTCGTCATTAATTTTTACCCAAAGAAAAGAGTTACATTTTTTAGCTGTTTTGCACCTTAACAAAAAGCAATTTTAAAAACTTCATCATAGTGGCTGACAAAATGAATGGTGAGCCCTTTTTTAATATGATCTGGCAATTCTTCGTAGTCGCGGCGATTGTCTTCTGGTAAGATGACAACCTTTAAGCCGGAGCGCCTGGCCGCGATGAGTTTTTCTTTTACTCCTCCAATCGGCAAAACTTTTCCGGTTAATGTAAGTTCGCCTGTCATCCCTAAGTTAGCTAAAACTGGACTATTAATCAGTAAAGAAAGAAGGGAAGTTACCATAGTGACACCAGCAGAAGGACCATCTTTGGGCGTGGCACCTTCGGGAATGTGGACATGAACTTGCGATTTTTCAAAAAAAGTAAATCCTTGGGCATATTTATGAAGCGCGCTGTGCAGGTAAGTCCAGGCAATTTCTGCCGACTCTTTCATCACATCGCCCAGCTTGCCGGTTAGCTTGAAGCCGCGATCTAGCGAATGCACCTTGCCTGCCTCAATGGGCAGCGTGGCACCGCCCATGGATGTCCAGGCAAGCCCTGTGACGACTCCTTCGCCTTTCAGGACTTTCTCTTTACGGAAAAGCGGTGCGCCCAGGAACTCTTCCAGGTTCTTGACCGAGACCTTGACGGTTTCAACATCTTCTTCCAGCAGTTTCACCGCGGCTTTGCGCACAATGCGGTGCAGCTGTTTTTCTAACTGACGTACGCCTGCTTCACGGGCATAGCCGTCAATCACCTGCTTCAGCGCCGCATCGCTCAGGTTAATGCGCTTCTTCGACAAGTTGTCGCGCTTAAGCAGCTTGGGCCAGAGGTGATGCTTGGCGATCTGCAGCTTCTCTTCAGCGATATAGCCCGACAGGCGAATCTGCTCCATACGGTCGAGCAACGGCCCGGGGATGCTATCCAGCGTGTTAGCGGTGCACACGAAGAGCACCTTGGAAAGATCCATCCGCACGTCGAGATAGTGGTCGAGGAAGTCAACGTTCTGCTCGGGGTCAAGCACTTCCAGCAGCGCCGAGGCGGGGTCACCCTGGAAAGATTGACCCAGCTTATCAATTTCATCCAGCATGATGACCGGGTTTTCTACCTCAACCTCTT
>CATLPS010000045.1 GCA_950054535.1 uncultured Chlamydiae bacterium
ACCGTTGCCTTTTTCACAAGTTAACCCCCATAACCGCATATTATATTTTTAAAATTACTTTAGTAATGCATTCTAAAAAAACAAAAGCTGTTAACCTATTAAGATTAAAATTTTCAATCATCAATCATAAAAACTTATTTAACTGGATAAGTTTTTATATAAATATTTTGGCCTTATAATGGGCGTTCCTTTGCTTTCACGAGCTTCTTTTCTCTCATAAACAATTTGACGAGAAATTCCTACAATACGGGCCATGCCAAATAATACTGTGTAGTATTGCGGATAAGAAAATCCGGCTGCCGTAAGTAAAATTCCTGAAATTGCATCTACGTTGGGATAAGGATCGGCAACTTTTGGATTTTCTTTAAGCACTTTAGAGCCAGCTTCTCTTAACATCAAAGCTAGCTTTACCAATTCGTGGTCAGCATAATGCTTTTGCGCAAATTCATAAAGAAGCGTAGCTCTAGCATCCTCTACTCTAAGAACAGCGTGACCAAAGCCATAAATCAACTCTCTTTTACTTAATTTATCTCGAATGAGTTGCTCCACTTTGTCAGTAGTAATTGACTCACCTAAATCACTGTTCAACTCTTGCACAAAAGTTAAACAATCTTGATTTGCTTTACCATGCCGCGGTCCCGCCAAAGCAGACATAGCCGCCGACATTGAGCCATATAGGTCTTCTAAACCAGAAGCGACCGCTTTTCCTACAAATGCTGATAAGTTACCTCCCCCATGATCATAATGAAGAATATTGAAAAATTTAAATACCTCTATCAATTTTTCTGAGGAAACGCCGGGCACATTTAGCATTTGAGCAAAATTTTCCATATAACCCATTTCTGGTTTAGATGGATTTGTTTTGCCCCATCCTGCATGGCAATTAATTAAAGTTGCTACAATTTGAGGGATTTTTGCAATTAAGTTCAAACTATCTTCTAGGTAGTCATCCTTACCTTCAAAGGTGCCAGCAAAGAGCAAAGCTGCCGAAAGCAGCTTCATTGGATGGCTCTCTTTGGGAAAATTTTCAATTTGGGAAATTAATTTAGGGGAACAAAAAGAGCGCTGAATCAACTCTTTTTTAAAGTTTTGCAGCTCTTTTTCCTCTGCTTTTTTACCATAAAAAATAAGATAGATTACCTCTTCTGGCTGCCAATTACTCATTTCAGAAACAGCAAGACCTGCATAGAAAAGTCCTTTATAAGGATCTACTGTAGAAGTTGTACAATAACCTACCGGATAGCCGCGCATCCCTGTTTCTAAATTCTCTTCCGTTACAGTAAATAAAATTTCGCTCAATGGTCACCTCTTTAACGTTGAAGCAAATATTTAATTAACTCTCTTTCCTCTAGCAATTCTTGTTCACTTTGCTCTATTTTTTCTCGCAAGAATAAATCTAGCTCTAGTCCAGAAACAGTCTCTACTTTTTTTGCAGTTGTACGAGTGGGAAAAGAAAAAATCAGCCCTTTGGCTATTTGATAGGGGTTGCCATCGGATAGTCTGCCTACAGAATACCACCTTTGATTCGCAGTCTCTTGTTCTATATCTTGAATGGTAGCAATAAGCGCTTGTGCCGCCGAAGCTGCCGAAGATTTTCCCCTGGCTTGGATGATTGCCGCTCCTCGCTGCCTCACTAGATCAAGGAACTCCGTTTTTAACCAGTGATGATCGGTAATGACTTGGCAAAGTGGCTGGTCAGAAATTTGTGCATGATAAAAATCTGGAACCAAAGTTGCAGAGTGATTTCCCCAAATAGCTAGATTTGTCACTTCGCCTACGCTTTTTTGCGCTTCTTGCGCTAAAAAGAAAACTGCGCGATTTTGATCCAGGCGGGTCATCGCATAAAAATGGTTAGGATCTAACTTTGGCGCATGGTGCAGCGCTATCAAGCAATTTGTATTGCAAGGGTTGCCTACAACAAATACTTTTGCTGAAGGCTTTGCTGAGCTATTTAACGCTTTACCCTGCTCTGCAAAGATAGCGGCATTGTCATGTAGTAGATCTTTACGCTCCATGCCCTTACTACGAGGCTTAGAGCCGATCAATAGAGCATAATCGATTTCTTGAAAAGCTATGTAAGGATCTGCGCTTATTTTTACGGAGTGCAGCAAGGGAAAAGCGCAGTCCATTAGCTCCATTTTTACCCCTTCTAAAGCACCTAAAGCAGAAGGAAGCTCTAAAAGGTGTAAAGCTATGGGCTGCTCTTTGCCAAAGAGTTCGCCACTTGCAATTCTAAACAAAAGCTGATAAGCAATTTGACCAGCTGCTCCTGTAATCGCTATGCGTTTGATTGCTACCTTTGCCAAAATAGACCTCTTTTGTTAAAAATTTGACTATAATGATCTAGTAAATATTGCGCAAAAAAAACCTAGCTCTTTTTAAAAAAGTAAATAAGCTGCCTCATTCAACTTCTCTTTTTAGTCAATGGAAGAGGAAAAAAGTTTCACTTGTTGATCGATATATTTTTTCATCTCTTCAAAAAGCTTATCTTTTGACTGGTTCCCTTCAAAAGAGGTCAAAAGACTTTGCTGGTCATAAAATTGAATTAATGGCTGTGTCTGTTCGTGATAAATTTTTAGTCTTTCTTCCACCACCTCAGGAGCGTCATCTGGTCGTTTTTTCACCTCTCCTAAACATTCATCGCATTTGCCAGTAGTTTTTAACGCATTTTGGCTATAGACTCTTTGGCAATCTTTACAAACCACTCGATGAGCAGCTCTATCAATAATGACTTCATCGCTCACTTCTAAACAAAGAACGAGTACTAAAGCTTGCTCTGTGATTTGCTTAGCAAAACTTTGCGCTTGCACGGCAGTACGAGGAAATCCATCTAAAATAAATCCTTCTGCACAATCGCTACGATCAGTTCTTTCTTTTACCATCTCTAATACAAGCTCATCGGAAACGAGCTGCCCCGCTTGAATGATTGCCTGTACTTTTTGGCCAATGCTAGTACCATTTTTGATCTGCTCTCTAAAAATATCGCCAGTAGAGATATGCGCAAGACCATAAGCCTTAGCAAGGCGCTGCGCTTGGGTACCTTTACCAGAACCTGGTGCGCCGAGTAAAATAATAATGAGAGGACGTTTGAAAGAAGAGGATAGTTGCATAGTTTCCTTTAAAATGAATGAATAAAAACCATTAGCCTAACTGAAAAAAAAGGAGGAAAGCAAGTAGTTTTCGCCAATTACTCTGTTTGCAGACCTGCGTTTTTTGTATGGTGAAAAGCTAAAGACTGCAGAGCCTCTTCTTCACAGCTTTCTAACATCTGTCTACAGCCCTCTATCTGATACAGACGATCGAGCTCTGCCTTTAGCTGTTCACTTAAAATATGCTCTTCTTCAGAAATAAATAGATAACTGCTTAATTCTCCTTTTTGAAGATAAAGCGCGTGAGCAGCAATCATCATTTTTGCAAGTTGGTTAAACTTTTGCTTTAGCTCATTTTTACCGGCAATGAGTTGTTGGTAATCTTTTGTCTGACGCAACTGATAAATCAGTTTTTGCGTTATCTCCCGGCCCTCTTGCCGGTAACTAAGCAAAGAGTCGGAGTGGCTAGATCTAACAAAAAAAAAGAGGAGAAAAAAAAGCACAGCAGGAAAAAAAAATAAAAACCATTTGTAGCGAAGCATCAATTTTTCTTTTTTTTATTTTTAAAATTCACTTCCAATTTTAATGCATCTACAGTGCTTTTTGGCAAGGCTAAACTTTTTTTAAGTTTTTAAAAAAAACAAAAAAATTCACTTATAACACCTAATTTTTTTGTAGTTTTTTTAATATTTAAGTTAAAATTTTATTTGCTTTTAATAAAGGTGTAATATTTTTTAAAAAAACCTTTATATTTTTATTTTTGTAATCTCAATTCCCCTTTTGTATAAGGATTTTATGTACGAATCTCGAAAAGATCGACGCTTCTTAGGTTTTATAGGCAATTTTTTAGAGCACTACGACAATGCACTATTTGGGCTAATTGCTCCATTTATTGCCCCTCTTTTATATCCAAATGAAAGCGCTTCTAAAGCGCTTATCTGGACATATGCAATCATGGCACTAGGCATTTTATCTCGCCCTTTAGGAGCGCTATTTTTTGGATGGATGGGAGATAAATATGGGTGTAATTTAGCTCTTTTTTACTCTCTTTTTGCAATGGCTTTCACTTCGATGGCCATGGGGTTTATTCCACTTGGCCAAAAATGGATCATTGCCCCTTCTTTACTATTTGCTTTAGGAAAAATGATCCAAAATTTTTGCGCTGCAGGCGAAACTTCAGGAGGTGCTATTTACGTTTTAGAACGAACCGAAACGAATAAAAAAGGTTTTTTAAGTAGCTTGTATGATAGCTCTTCTTTAGCAGGAATTTTATTTGCCTCCACGTTAGTTACTTTCTTAAGCAGCAAGGATCGGCTACTAGATTCATGGCGCTATCTCTATTGGATAGGAGGATTGACTGCAATCATTGGCGTTTATTTGCGTTTCATAGATAATTTTAAGCTTCCAGCTAACTCTTTAAAGCCCTCTATAAGACACAACTGGATCACTACGCTTATTGCACATCGCAGCTCATTTTTAAAAATTGTGCTTGTTTCTGGCTTCTCTTATACTACTTATGCCTTTGGCTTTACTTTAATGAATGGCTATATTCCTTTAGTTACTAATTTTTCCAAACAACAGGTCATTCAAATCAATACAGCTCTTCTTTTAGTAGATATGCTTCTTTTGCCTTGTTTTGGCTATTTAGCAAGCAAAGTTGGAAAGGGCCAAGTCATGTTTTACGGAGCGCTATTTTCTACCTTAAGCGCCCTGCCGCTTTTCCTGCTTTTTTCCGGAGCATCTAAGCCTTTAATTGCACTGATTCGCTTAGGTTTAGTCGTACCTGGAATTGCTTTTGCAGCCCCTTATTACGCTTGGGCATTAGAAAATATTCCCAAAGAACATCGCTACCTCATTCTCTCTTTTGGTAGTGCAGTCGGTTCTCAGTTAATTGGAAGCACTAGTGCTTCCATCAGCCTGTGGTTTTATGATCAAACAGGTTGGATAGGCGCTCCTGCTCTTTATCTTATTGCTATAGGAATAGCGGCCTGTTGGCAGACCATTCCTTTTTCGCGCCCTAAACTAATTACCACTTCTTAACTGTTATTTTATTTAGAGCAAAAAAACGACAATCAAAGAGCTTTACTGCTCTTTTTTAAAAAGCCCTTTTTCTCTTCATTTTCACTTTAGAAAACCTCTCACAATAGCTTTTCTAAAGGTTTTAAGAAAAAAATCAACTTTTGTTAAAAATAGGCTTGTGTTAAAAAAAGCAAAAATATATAGTCTAGTCTTGTTTCGCAAAGAGGGCGTATAGCTCAGTTGGTAGAGCTCCTGTCTTACACACAGGTGGTCATAGGTTCGAGTCCTTTTGCGCCCATACATTGTAGTGAAACTGCGGGAGTAGTTCAATTGGTTAGAGCACTGGCTTGTCATGTCAGAAGTTGCGGGTTCGAGTCCCGTCTCCCGCGTTATCTTTTAAAGATAGCTTTTATATCTCGATAGTTTGACCTATTCTTTTTTCGACCCAATTTTTCCATAAAAGCAAATTTCTTTCACTCTTATTGAGCGTTCTTATGCACCTTTCCACATCTCCCAAAAAATCGGTTGTATCGCAAATGATCTCCTATTTTTGGATGATCTTTGGTGCATTTTTAGCGGCGTTTGCTCTAGAAATTTTCTTTATTCCCAATGACCTTTTTGACGGAGGAATTGTAGGAATTGCGATGATTTTTGGCGCAGCATTTGGAAAATCGATCATTCCCTATCTAAATATTCTTTTTAATATTCCTTTTATTATTTTAGCCTACCGCCTAATAGGAAAGTCATTTGTCATCCACATGTTGGTAGCAACTTTTGTTTTTTCTGCCTTCATGATCATGATCCCTTCGGTCATTTCTACTGAGTTTCATGGCGATAACTTAGAAGTTGTCGTAATAGGTGGCGCTATATTAGGCATTGGCATTGGATTGATTATTCGCGAAGGAGGCTGCCTCGATGGTACAGAAATTTTAGGCATTATTCTTAATCAGCGCATTGGTTTAACTGTAGGCCAAGTGGTATTAGTCTGTAATATTTTTGTTTTTACTGCGGCAGGCTTTGTTTTTCAAGACTGGCATCCTCCTTTACTCTCCCTTATTGCCTATATGGTGGTAATCAAAGTAATGGACGCCGTTATTGTCGGTTTAGACGAAACAAAATCGGTATTAATTATCTCCGCTAAATCAAAAGCTATTGCTGATGCTATCGTGCATAAATTAGGCCTTGGCTTAACGATTATGTATGGTAGAGGCGGCTTTTCAGGTGATGAAAGAGAAATTCTTTATGTCATTGCAGAAAGATTACAACTAGCTGAACTTAAAGAAGTCATTTTAAGTGAAGACCCAAATGCTTTTATTGCTATTGAAAACCTTCATGAAGTTGCCAATGGCAACCCTACCAAACAGATGAAAATGACACGTATGGAAAAGATTTTTGGCAAAATTTTTGAGTCTTCTTAAAAGCAAGATTTTTTTAAATAAAAAGCTAAAGACTCCCCTAAAAAAAGTCCAAAAATAAAAGTTTTTTATTTTTAATCGTAACGCTTCTTTTTTTTCATTCCTAAAAATTTTTAAAAACACGAATTTTGTAAGTAAATAGGCATTAAAAGCGGCTTCAATCATTTAATTAGGAAAACCCTTTTTTTATTAGTTTTTTATACAAAAACTTCATTCTAAAAATTTAAAATTCGTGTGAAGCCTGAAGTCTATGATGTACTAATGCTCAAAGCCTTTAAGAATCTTTAATAAAATCTTGAAAATAAATTATTACTATTCTTTTTGACTTATTTTTATTTAAACAGGTAAATTGACTCTAGTTTTATTTGATTACTCATTTTTTACTTTTAAAGTTTTTATCAATTAATTTAAACAAATTGGAGATTCTCTCGTGTATAAAAAATTTATCGCTTTTTTACTTACTACTCTTTCTTTAGCCTCTCCCTTAGCAGCCTATCAAACCTTTCCCACCGAGCTTACCGTTACTGAACGTTGGCTTTCTTTCTGTTTAACCTTTGATATTCGCACAGATCAGGAATACCTCGGCACAGTACATCGAAAATTTTTTAGTTGGACCCCTGAGTATCACTTACTTGATCCTCAAGGAGAGATGCTTGCTGTAGCTAAAATGAGATTTTTTAATCGCGCTACTATTTTTGATATTAAAGACTTTAATCAAGTTCCTTTAGGAGTAGTCAAAGAAGAAGAGAGCTGGCTTTTTCCTACATTTACTATTATCTCTCCTGCCTATCAAATTCTTGGAGAGGCTGTGATGAATTTTTGGGGTACAAAGTTTACAATTAATGATCCTATTGATAATCATATTATCGCCACTATTTCTAGGCCTTTTTGGAGATTAAAAAGCGATTGGAAAATTGAGATAACAGATTTGGATAAAATTTCTGTACAATGTATCCATCCCCATCTATTAATGACTGTTGCTGCTTTTCAAGTCGATAGAGAATATTGGAATCGTTATTCAGACGATATTGAGATTAAAGGGTTTTATAAATATGGCGATTTAGAAAGCTCTTCTTCCGCCCAGCATTTTGCAGAAAAAATAAAATCACGCTTTCAAAGCGAACTAGCAAATTATCAAGGTCACTTTGATGAAAGTAGGGTAACAAAAGAGGATTTTGAATTCATTGAATCTATCCAGACAAAAGCTTTGACACCTTCTTTAACTTTAAGTTCCGAAACTGATTTAGAAAGCGTTTTTACTCAGTTATTTAGCCTATTTTCTTCAGAAGAACTTAGCGAGTCGCAAAAAGCCGCTTTATATGTCATGTTGGAGCGCGTTTTAAATAGAGTTTAATTACATAAAGCTTAAGGCCTTAAAAAAAGCTTTGACTTTATATTTTTTAGAAGCTGCTATAAAAAAAAATAGCAGCTTCAGTAATTATGTCTTTGCTCCCATCTTCTTTGTTCTTGCTTTCTTTGGTACTCTTGTTCTTCTTGGCGAGCTCTTTCTATTTTTTGCCTTTGCCGTCTTTGTTCTTCGCGCAAATCCTCTAGTCGATTATTTTCGATGCGCTCTTCTTCTCTTTTATTTTGTAACCGTCGATTTTCTATTTTTCTTCTTTGAAGCTCTCTATTTTTTTCTTGGCTCAACATCTGCTCTTTTTGCCACTGTTGCTCTTTTTGCTCGTAAAGCCACTGATTCTCTTGATTGATTTTTTCTTGTAGAGAAATAGCTGTTAAAGGAAATTTTACGATTGTCAAAGAAAAAAACATCGCAAAAATAAATAGAATAGTTGGCATAGATCTTTACCTTTTATTTCTATTGTTAGCTGTTTTTGGTACTTCATCCCGACCATAGCAGCTATAGATTTATTTCTCAAAAAATGTCTGTTTTTTAATTATTTCCACGCTTTTCTAAATAGTCTTTCAAAACATCAAAAGAAAATTGGCTACGGCTATAGGTTTGTACTATAAGATCTGCATTTAAATTTAATAGATCAAAAGTTTCGTCTGTGGCCACTAGAATGAAAGGAGACTTTTGCGCAATAAGTTTTTTTGCTATGGAAATTTCCACGGAATTTTTTAGCTGGCTTTGCAAAAATAAAATAGTGTAATCAGCTTTAGATGCTTGATCAAGAACTTGTAGGATTTGCATATCGCTAATAAAATCATTAAAAAAACAGGTCTCTACCTTCCGACTTATCTTGAGAAATCCTGCTTTTTTAATCAAAGAAGAAAAAAAAGAGGGCGCTAAAATAAGCGCTTTTTTTTGAGCCAAAGGAAAAAGCTGTTCTGGAGAGTTTTCCACTATTTTTAAAGCTTTTTTAGCGATCTCTTTAGCAAGCAGTTGGTGCGCTACACTATTAAGAGAGTCTGTCAAATTATCTGCAGATAATAATGGAACGATGCGTTTTTTTAAAGCAAGGACCTTGGTAACAGCTTCATTCACTCGTGCTTCTGCAACTTCGCCCTTTTTGACTGCATTTACCAAATAGGTATGCACGCGCTCAATCTCTTCTAGTTTAAGTTCAGAGCTCTCGTTTTTGGCATTAAGTTCTCTTCCTCCCAGTAAAAGAAGATCGCAGCCTGCATTTAAAGCATAAGCAGCTGCTTTTTCCACGCTTTTACATTTTTTTAAAACTCCTTTCATTACTAACGAATCAGAAATAATCACGCCGGTAAAACCTAACTCTTCTTTTAAATAATCTAACGATTTTTTAGACAAAGTTGTGCACCAGTCAGGATCTAGTGCCGGTACGAGCAAATGAGCTGTCATTACCAAATCGCTTTGCTTACAAAGCGCTTGAAAAGGCTTTAGCTCTAGTTGTTTGAGCTCTGTTAAACTTTTATTTAATAAAGGAAGGTCGTGATGGGAATCGACTGTAACATCCCCATGGCCAGGAAAATGTTTAATTGTTGTTAAAATTCCTCTTTCTGAAAATCCCTTTAATGCCTTCTCTCCAAAAGCTATCACCTCATTTGTATCGCTACTAAAAGCACGTAGATGAATGACGGGATTTTTAGGTTGACTATTTACATCAATAACGGGAGCAAAGTTTAGGTTAATCCCTACCGCTTTCATCTCTTTTGCCATGCTTAAAGCAGCTAAGTAAGCAAAAAGAGGCTCCTTTGTTTTTCCCAGCGCATAGTTACCAGGAAAGTCGGTAAACCCCTCTTTTAACCGACAGACAATACCTCCCTCTTGATCAACGGCAATGAAAAGAGGGATTTTTGCTAATTGTTGCAGCTCTTGACTTAAGGTAGCTACCTGCTTAGGTGAACTCAGTCCATTTGACCAGTTATAGTAGATAAAACCCCCTACTTTTACCTCTTCAATCAATTGTTTAGCCTCTTGAGTAACTTTTTCCCCACAAAATTGTACAATCAGTAGCTGGCCAATTTTTTCTTCTAAACTCAAATCGGATAGTTTTTGACCAATTACTCTGTGATGAAAAAAAAGAAAAAGAAAAACGATTAAAATATTTTTTTGCACTATTTACCCTTTTTATTTTTGGCTAGCAAGTTTCCTCTTTAAGAGAATTTTGAATGATTCCATCTATCATAAATGATTGAAAAATTAAAAATGATTTAAAGTAATTTTTGATAAAAATTAGTTGGCTATTTTTTTCTTTACAGCTGTATAAAAGTAAACTTTTTTACTTTATTAAATTTTTGAAGAAGTAAAAGTTTGACGCGTAAGTCGATAGAGCTGCTGCCCTGCTAATGGACAAAAATTAATGAACTTTAAAAAGGAGGAATGAAAAGGATTTAACATCATGTGATGTAAAACTTTAGCCCAAAAAAGCTGTTTTTGCCCTCTTTTTTTCCACATTTGTTTAAACTCCTGGCAAAGTTCCTTTAAGCTATATTCAGCCGCTAGCTTGCCGCTAGTAATCGCCAGCGATAGGCCACTTCCTGAAGCTGGCGGAATCGTCAAAGCAGCGTCTCCAATAAAATAGGCATCTAGCCAATTAGGAGTTTCTTTAAAACCAAATTCGGGAACTTTTGTATAGAGCCATTCGGAAAAACAGCAGCGCGTTTGGTCTAAAATTTTTTGCAAATCAGGATGAGATTGAATGATTTTTTCAATAGAAGCTTTAGGATCGCTTGTATCTATTTTTGCTAAACCAGCCACATTAAAAAAGCCTTTTTCAATTGGTACAATCCCCAAATAAGCCTTTGGTAAAAGATAGATAGTCAAGCAAGGATCCACAGGCAGCTCCTTAAAATGGGCCTTAAAGCCTAGATAAGGAGTAGAGGGCGACTTTTTTAGCAATCCCGGTAGGCGGCCCGTTGCAATCAAAAGCGTTTTAGCTTCGATTACTTCCCCATTTTTTAGGTAAATGAGATGATTTTGCTTTTCTGAAGTTTTTGGCTGCAATTTTTCGACGTAGGTTTCGCTTTTTATCTCTCCTGCAAAACTTTGCACCAAATTAGCAAGCGTGACATCAAAAGTTTTATGCGAAATCGCAGCTGCCGGCGAAGAAAGGTGCAAAGAAGCTGTTTGCTTTACGCTATGAAGATTCACTTTAGAAATAGAGGCCGGCTCTACCATTAAGCGCCGCAAAAGAGGCCAAGATTCAGAAGAAAAAAACTCTCCACAAATTTTTTGAGAAGGAATTTTACCTCCTTCGATCAAAAGTGGTTTTTTTCCTAGCTCTGCTAAACGCAAAGCAGCACAAAGGCCTGCAACTCCGCCGCCTATCACCACAAACTCTTTTTTCAAAGCTTACCTCTGCATCAAATGGGTATCGATGGAGACCGTCCATCTAAAGGCCCAGTGCCATTTAATAGAGCAAAGATGCAAAGGAATATTGGCCGCTTGTAAATAACTAATCCAGTCTGCTTTTTTAAACCCTTTCTTAATGGAAAGACGACCATCATGAAAAATCAATCGATTGGAAAAAAGGGGCTTTGCTAGGAAAGAAAAACCTTGATAGGCCAGCCAGTGGCGATGAAGATCGTTGATAACAACTTTTTTAGCGGCAATTTGGCAGCTTTTTTTTAAAAACTCAATTAAGTTTACATCGTCCATATGATGACAGACTAAAGTGGCTGTTACTACATCAAAAAAGCGGTCGGGGTAATTTAGCTCTTTAGTTAAGGGCTGCTCAAAAAAAACATTTTCTAACTTTGCTTCTGCTTTTCTATTGAGTGCAAATTCAATGGCTTGAGAGCAAATGTCAATTCCCGTCACTTGGGCTTCAGGAAATTTTTGGGCCATTTTTAAGGTAAATTGGCCACCACCACAGCCCACATCTAAAATGGACTGTATGTCTGGAATGGAGCTAAACTGCTTGAAAGTAGCTTGGTCGCCGCCGAGTAGACGTCCAATGCGAGCGAGTTGATGCAGACAATCGCAATACTCTTCCTGCGTATAAAACTTTGGTCCTAAATCAATTAGCTCTGGCTGATAGGAGCGTTTTGAGGTCATTTTGTTTTTCCTCTTTTCATGACAATTCCCTCTACCGATAGCCCGGGTCCAAAAGCTAAACCTGCTGTCCATGAGCGGCTTTTTTGTTGTTTGCGCAGCTCTTGCAATACAAACAAAAAGGTTGCGCTAGACATGTTTCCATATTCGCGAAGCGTTTTCCAAGACGCCGCTGTAGCTGAGCTAGCTAGCTGCAAAGCTTTTTCTACCGCTTGAATGACCGATTTTCCGCCAGGGTGAATTGCCCAGTCATAGCTTAAGTTTTGGTAGTCAGCTGTCAGCAAAGAGTCGATATAACTTTTTATCTGTTTTTTAATTAAAACCGGAACAGTATGCGAAAGCTTTAAATTAAATCCAAAGTCCCCTGCCTCCCATTTCATCTTATCAGCGCTATTTTCCAGCAAATAAGAGCTTTGACGATGAATTTCCCAAAGTACATGTTCTGAAGGGTTAGGCTCTGCTCCTACAATCACTGCGGCCGCTCCATCGGCGAAAAGAGCATTCGCAACTAAGTTATCTGGTGTAGGATCGATTTGAAAATGTAGAGAGCAGAGCTCTACACAAACAACTAAAATACGATGTTGCTGATTTTCTAACGCTAAAGAGCGCGCTAAGGCAAGTCCTTTAAAGGCTCCAAAGCAGCCCATAAAATTAATTGCCAATCTTTGCGTAAAAGCGCTAAGCCCAAAATGACGAACTAAAGAAAACTCAATTCCCGGAGCAACTAAACCTGTACAAGAGATGGCAATGACATGCGTAATTTGTTCTAAGTTGCCTCCCCACTCCTCTATCGCTCCTTTAGCAGCGGCAATCGCTAATTTAGGTGCCTCTTTTTCATAACATTGATTGCGCTTGGCCATACCAGGTAAATTTTTGGGAAATTCTTTGCCCCAAAATTTCCATTCCTGCCGTTTTTTTTTAAAGTCATCCAGCACTGAGTAACGCTGCTTGATGGCAGAAGCACGATGCATCGCTTGAATCGTCTCGGCCCTCTGATCATCGGCTGCTACCATTTCGATAAGAGCTGCAGCAATTTCTTCTTGCGTCAACGCAAAAGGGGGAAGAGCTGTGTGCAGAGATAAGATTGAGGCTTTCAAAAATAGTCTCCCTTAAAAAAACAGCTTAAAAGATATAGAAAAATATCGCTGATTAAAAATTGAGTGAAAGCCATCATCAATTTTTTGATTTAGCTTGTAAAGTAAAATTTTTTGTTTTCTTTAAAAAAGGAAGTAAAGGCTATTTTTTTACTAGCCTAAAGCTTTTAAGCTAGCTCGTCTTCTTTTTTACGCAGCTTTACCTCTTCAGGGCTCAAAGCCTCTTCTTGTTCATAGTATTGTTCTGCTTCGTTATCTCCGCGCATCTCTTCGCGGGTCATTGCCGGACTTTTTAAATGGTCGGTCACTTTTTCTGCGCTTTCATCAAAATTTAAAGGAGCGAGATCGTCTAGGTTTTGCTTCTCTTTTTTTGTCATTGCTTTTCTCCTTTTTTGTTTTCATCCCTTTTCTTAAATTAAGAAAAAGCGCAAATAAAACCAAAGAAAAAACTCTACATTTACAAGATAAAAAAAAAGTAGGTTAAAAGTTGGAAAAACCTTTAACCTACTTGTTTTAGGGAGATCTTAAGCAGATGGTAGAGGTCGACTTGCCATTTTAATCACTGCTTCGCGAAATACCTTTCCCGCTTCTATGTTCATCTCAATGGTACCATCCGCTGTGCGATGCACCATTCCAACCGCTCTTTCTCTTTTATGGTTGTGCCATTCTTCGTTATAGTTACTGCCATAGTTAGCTTTAGCATGGGCATCTATTTCCGGTAAAAGCTCCTTTGTATTTAGGTCAACTGCTACCATTTTTCTGGCTAACTTTTCTTTTGCATGTAGACGTCTTTCTTTAAGACCGTAAAAGCCGCATTTAATCCAAAGAGACTCTAACCTTCTCTCCCATGAATCATGCAGCCCTGTTCGTAAAATGGCATCATCCATTGGGTTAGTCTGCTTGCCTAAAATGAAATGGAAGAATTTAGTAACCAAGCTCTCTTTTTTGCTTTCGCGATAAGCTTTTTTCAGTTTCTTAGAGCTAATCACAACCGCATATTGCCGCATGCGCTTAGGAAGGCTAAAGAAAGCTTTACCCGTATCTAAATCCCAGCCAGATCCCCATGTCCCTATTTTGATAAAAGGCAAACAGACCGAAGAGATGATGCGTGAAAAAATATTTTCACTCAAAGCGCGATTAAAAAAGTCTTCGCCTACTCTAGTAGTAGAAGCAAAAGTGCGCGAGGCGTACATTCCGCCCAAGTGAACCCCTTTTTTAAAGAAGTGCGCTGCTACATTGCTACCTACGCTACCGCCTAAAGAGATACCATGCAGCACAATTCTTGCTGCAGGAACACCTGCATCTAAAAGCGCTTGTACCTGCGCAATGCCGGCATCCA
>CATLPS010000046.1 GCA_950054535.1 uncultured Chlamydiae bacterium
CGCGAGCCAATATCTTGAATATCATAGACAATTAAAGTAAGGCCGTCGAGCATTTGAGCGGTGGGTCTCCTGGTCGCTCCATGCAGGCTAAAAACTGGAATTTTATCATTGTCTATAGAATTCTTTATTTTTTCTGCAGCATAGTAAGAGCCATCTAGACCGTGCTCAGGTGCAAAAAGGGCTTTTAGCTCAAACTCACAGCGCACAGCCTCTTTTTTGAAAAGTTGCAGCGCAGCTTGATGATGAGAGTCAATAGCAGTATGGTTAGTTAAAAGACCTATTTTTTGCCCTTTTAAAAGAGATTGATAGGCTGGTGAAAAAAGTAGATCAAGGCCAGTTTTTACCTGCGCAAATAAAAAGTTTTGTGCGGACAGTAAGATAAACAAAAAAAGAGTAGAGACAAAACTTAAACTATGCGTTTTCAAAACTTCTCCATTTTGGAGTTATTACGTGAAATTTAAGAATTAAAATATAAAAAATCTTGATAAAAAATCAATAAATAGCTAGTCTTTATCTTTCATTATGCACCGGTAGCTCAATTGGATAGAGTACCCGGCTACGAACCGGGCGGTTAGTGGTTCGAATCCTCTCCGGTGCAATGTTTATTAAAAAATTTACCTCAGGTCCACTCGAGACAAATAGTTATATCATTGTCTCTTCTTCTACGCGTGAAGCATTTATTATTGATGCTCCTCCTGGCTCTTTTGAACTCATTCATCGTTATCAAATAGAAGATGAAATCAAGTTTCAAGCGCTTTTACTCACTCATTCTCACTGGGACCATATTGCAGATGTTTCAAAAATCAAAGATCATTATGGTATTGATGTAGCAGTACACCACTTAGATAAAAGAAATCTCGAAGAACCAGGATCTGATGGCCTACCTTGCCCTTTTCAATTTCCAGCCATTACTCCTGATCTTTTTCTGGATGAGACTACCTCCTTGAAACTAGGTTCATTAAACTTTCAAGTTATTTTTACGCCAGGCCATAGCGCAGGATCTATCTGTTTTTATGAAAAGAGGCAACGCATCTTATTTTCAGGAGATACTCTTTTTCAAGGCTCAATAGGTAATCTCTCTTTTCCGACTAGTAGACCTGATTTAATGTGGTCTTCCCTTACTAAGTTATCCAAGCTGCCTCCCCATACACAAGTTTTTACTGGCCACGGGCCTTCTACTACTATTGAAAATGAAAGTTGGTTAGCTAACGCACAATCTCACTTTGGTTAATTTTAGTTTTTTTGACTCACTTAAAAAATAATTATTATTCATTAGGATCGATCATTTTACATATAAGGAGAAAAAATGGGAGTTTTAGTTGGTAAACCAGCCCCTTGCTTTCAAGCAAAAGCTGTGGTAAATGGCCAAATTGTCAATGATTTTTCGTTAGCTCAATATCGCGGTCAAAATGTAGTTCTTTTTTTCTATCCTCTTGACTTCACTTTTGTCTGTCCCACTGAGCTACACGCTTTTCAAGAATGTTTAGAAGAGTTTGAAAAAAGACAGGCTCAAGTGATTGGCTGCTCTGTGGATAGCGCCTATTCCCATCTTGCTTGGCTTAATACTCCAAAAGATAAAGGTGGCATTGAAGGGATAGACTATCCTTTAATTTCTGATCTTAATAAAACTATTTCTACAGAATACGATGTACTTTGCCAGCAAGAAGGAATTGCTTATCGCGGTCTTTTTTTAATTGATAAATCAGGAATCGTAAGACACCAAGTTGTTAATGACTTACCTCTTGGCAGGTCAGTCACAGAAGCGCTGCGCATGCTAGATGCACTTCTTTATTTTGAGCAGCATGGAGAAGTTTGCCCGGCTAATTGGAATCAAGGTGCTAAAACCTTTAAACCCTCTAATGAAGGGCTAGAAGAATACTTCGCTTATATAAAAACAAAAAAATAAAATAAATGATCAATCAATCTGAGCTATTTTTTTTTAGTTAGCTCAGATTTATTTTCTTTAAAGTTCATCTCTTTTCTGTTTTTACTTTCACAAATACCAGCCTTGAATAATTAAAAAACTGCCACAGACGCACCACTGCCGTGGCTAAGACCAGTGCAGAAAATAGCCAAGCTAAAAAAGAAAAGAGCGCAGGCCAAAGAATCATTAAAAGAAAAAATCCAAAAGCTTCAGCCCTTTCCATTATTCCTGGGCTATAATAAAAGCTCTTCTCACTTTCATTCTTAGAAAAAATACCGACAGTTAAAAATGAGGTAATACAGAGAAGAACGCTTGCCAACATAAAAATTATAGGCAAAGCTCTATTTTCCAAATCATAACTATATAGGCCTATTAAAATAGCAATTTCTACCACTCGATCGCAAAAAAGATCAAGCGCTGCACCTTGAGGAGATTCTCTACGATAAAAACGAGCTAAAGACCCATCTAAGGTATCGATAAAACCGGTTAATAAAAGCGCAACTATTGCTAGCCAAGAGTAGTGAAAAGCAAGCAGGGGATAAATTGCTATTCCTACTAAACATCCAAACAAAGTGATGACGTTAGGAGAAATGGATCGCCATAGCGGCCATCGTAAAATAGGATCTAGCAGTCCTGTTTGATAAAAAGAGCGGGTGTAATTATCGAGCATAGGTAAAAAAGGAAAGTTACTTAGTAAACTTCAATCCTCGCTTATAACTTTTTTGTTTTTAAATACTCTAGCTAATTTTTAATCACTGGTTTTTTGGGCTTTTCCCATCGACTGCCCCATTAAACAGCGAATTTCTAAGCCCGCTTTGGTAGCTTGAATGAGATCGGCATCAAATTGAATAGAGCCTTTGACGAAAAGTAGAATAAGGCAAGAGCCTCCAAACTCAAAGTATCCTTTTTCCATGCCTTTAAGGCAATTTTGGTCTACTGGATAGGTTTGCTGAATGGATCCAACACAGGTAGCTCCCACTTCTAAGTACAAGACGGGTCCAAATAAGGGACTTTGGATTGTACAAAGAGTGCGCTTATTTTGCGTAAAAATATCGAGATTTTTTTTAATGGCTACTGGATTGACGGAATAGAGCCAACCATTAATAAGCTCAGAAGAAGTGGGCTGGCCATCGCAAGGAAAATGAAAACGATGGTAATCAGAAGGACAAAGTCGTGCAATCAGCATGCTTCCTTCGCGGTAGGCCGCAGCCAGGGATTCACTTTGTAATAAGGCTGCCAAATCAAATTTTTTATCCTTGATAACAAAACCTTGCGAGAGGTGAATTTCTTGATAAAAGTAATAACGGCCATCGGCTGGAATGATCGCTGTAGAAGGGTCTGGGTCGATAGGACGGGCCTCTTTTTTTAATTGACGTATAAAAAAATCATTAAAAGAGGAAAAAAAAGGTAGGGGAAGCAAAAATTCACTCGCATCTACTTCAAACTCTTTGATAAAAGGAATGATTTTCTTACGGCTAAAGGAAAGAGTTTGCAGATAGCCGTAAATTTTAGAAAAAAAAGGCAGTTTAGCAATCAAAGGTAGAAAGCGGCTACCAAACCAGCGAGAGAACCAGTGATCGCCATATAAAAAAATGAGCAAGCTGTTTTTATAGACTTTTTCTCTTTTTTTTTGGCCACTTTTTCGGTCAATATAGTCAATATTCATCTATTTTTTAAGCTTAAAAAGCAAAACTATGTGGTAAATAATCCTTTTAGTGTATGACAACTTCTTCTTATTTTAAAAGAGTTGCATTAAGAATTTTATGCATTAGGACAGAAATCATGGTGCAAAGGAAGAGACAAAAATAGTCGTTAACGAAAGCAAAAGCAAAAAAAAGAGAGAAATAACAAAAATTTCCTAAAAAATTTTATTAAGTTTCACCTTTTTAAAAAAAATGCATTTTATCTTTTTTTAGGAAAGATTGTTTCATTTTGCTTATAAAAAGTATTATTTCTACCGACTTCTCTTTGGAAGAAAACCTTAAAAGATTTTGAAGTATAAAGCTCATTGCATAGACATCTCTTTTTAAAACTAATTCTTTTAGATTTTTGGCAATTTTCTCTTTTTTGTTTTCATTTTTTTCAACGCTAAGCTTTTTATTTAGAGATGAAAATGCGCTTTTATCTTCAAAGCAGTTATATTTAATGGTAGTGCACCTTGGCCATTTAGCTCTTTTCGACATACTCCTGGAACCTCCAAAATCAGCGATCACACATTCTATAGAACCATCACTATTTCTTTTAAACAAACAATTGTCCAATTTGATATCACCATGACAAACTTGTTTTTTTTCTAACCGACATAAGCCAGTTAAAAGCTGCCTTGCACATTCTATTCTATCTTTTTTGGCTAATTTCGGAAGTACTTGAGTGAGGCTACATTCATATTTTGGCGCTACATAACCACAATAAGTTTGCTTTTTCACCTTAAAATCAAATAAAAAATAGGGTGTTTTTGAATTCCTAAGTAGTTCTTTGTACGGTTGATCACATTTAAAATTTTATTTTCATTTCTTGTATTTAAGATGGAATTTTTTTTATAAGCTATTTTTGCAATCGATACACGGCCTTTACAGAGTTCATAAACAACTTGCACTTTGCCAAAAGTGCCTTTGCCTAAAATATGGGGAGTAAGTAGTATTAGTAGCGGCCATTTTTTATTGCCTTGTTTTTTTAATAAAAGAATATCTTTATTTTTTAAAGGATAGATAATTTCGTTTTTTTCTCCTGTAAAGCAAACAGCTGCAACACCTATTATTTTATAAAGCATCTTTTTTGATAGGTATTTTCCATCCGTTGTTTTTATTTTGTCTCCTACTTCTACATATCCATGTTTTATTATTTCTTTAAAAAAAGTATCTACTTTTTGTTCTATTGCAACATATTCTTGATATTTTTTTTGAATGAGAGATGCTAATGATTCTTCGTTTTTTGCATGATCATAAATTTCTTTTTTATCTATTCCTAGCCGCTTTGATAAGCTATTTACATTAATATAAATTATATTGTTTTTGTAAGTATATTTAACAAATTTACGATTCATTTTTGAAAGAAAGAAAGACTTAATGAAACCGAAAAAATTATTACTTATCACTTCTACATATACATCTGCTGTGCGCTTTATACACTCATTAGAGTGCAAAGAGAATTGCAATCTACTCTTTTTTGAGCCCGAACTTAAAAAAATATTGTTATTATTTAATTTACAGTAGGTTTCTACAGTCGATGTTTTTTTAATATGAAAACAATCTAAATTCCCCATTGATCTCTAATCACCTTAAAAAAATTTTAATTTATTACTATTAATAATAATATTTTATTATATTAATTAATATTTTTTTTTGATTTAATAGAATTAATAATAGAAAAACTGGAGCAAGCTAAAAACAGCAATAAAAAATTTGTAAATGAATTTTTGAAAAAACGGATAAACTATTTTATAGATTTTTTTCTTTTTTTTTAAGCCACTTGTTCCATTGATATCGTTTTTATTTTTCTACTTTTAAGTTTTAGAAAAAGCAAAGTCATGCAGTAAATGATCCTTTTGGTGTATGATAAATTCTCCTTATTTTAAAAGAGTTGCGTTGTGAATTTTACCCATCAGCCCTATATTCCTGGAGAAACAATTGCTGCTATTGCCACACCGCCTGGAGAAGGCGGCGTTGCAATTATTCGCATTTCTGGAAAAGAAGCGTTAGCAGTTGCTGCAAAAATTTTTTCTGGTAAGGTGTTTCATTATCAAACCCATACCGCTCATTATGGACAGATTCTAAATGATAAAAAAGAGATTGTCGATCACGCTTTATTGCTAGTGATGTTAGGGCAACGCTCTTATACCGGAGAAGATACAGTAGAAATTCACTGTCATGGCGGTAGCTTAATTACTAGGCGAGTACTAGAAACAACTTTAAAAGCGGGCGCCAGAGCTGCGATGCCGGGAGAATTTACTTTTAAAGCATTTATTAATGGAAAAATTGACCTAGCTCAAGCAGAGGCTGTGCAAGAGCTTATTTGCGCTAAAAATGAACGCGCTGTGGATGCGGCAAGCCAGCAGCTAGAAGGAGCGCTATCGCAAAGAATAGAAAATTACCAGCTGCGTTTAACCGAGCTGACAGCAATCTTAGAAGCTTGGGTTGATTTTCCCGAAGAAGGATTAGAATTTGCTTCGATGGAAGAAATTGTAGAGCAGCTAAAGCAAATTAGCGATGAAATGCAAGCTCTTAGCGAAACATTTCACGATGGCAAAATTTTACATGAGGGTCTCTCTATTTGCTTAGCTGGTTGCCCAAATGTTGGTAAATCTTCTTTAATGAATGCTTTACTCAATAAAGAGCGCGCCATTGTTTCAGAAATTGCAGGAACCACACGAGATGTACTTGACGATTTTATGCGTCTAAATGGTCTTCATTTTAAGCTAAGCGATACCGCAGGCATACGTCAAACAGAAGAGAGAATTGAAAAAGAGGGAATCCGCCGTTCTCGCCAAACAATGCAGCAAGCAGATGTCACTCTTCTTTTGCTCGATGCCAGTAGAGCGCTAACGGCAGAAGATGAGCTTTTATTAAAAGAAGTTCCTAAAGATAAAACAATAGTAGTATGGAATAAGATTGATCTTCCCCACGCTGCCAGTTGTCAGCTAGACTTTCCCTTTGTTACACACGTTTCTGCCAGAGATAGACAAGGCTTTGAGCACCTATTAAAAATGATTGATCAAGTAGTATGGAAAAAAGGGGCTCCTTGCAAGGAGGAGGTAGTGGTGACTAATGTACGACATAAAGAATCCCTGCTTTGCGCGACAGAGGCGGTAAAACGCGTGATAGATGGTCTTCACACTTCGGTATCTCCAGAGTTTTTAACAATAGAAATGCGGCTTAGTTTAAGTGAGCTTGGTAAAATTATTGGCAAAAACATTTCTGAAGATATTTTATCGGCAATTTTTTCTAAATTTTGCATTGGAAAATGAATAAAAAAGAAAGAAGCAAAAAGATCAAACATATTCTCGATAGTTTCTATCCAAACCCTGCCATTCCTTTAATTCATGAAAGCAGTTATACTCTACTTATTGCTGTTTTGCTATCGGCGCATTGCACCGACGCGCGGGTTAACTTAGTAACGCCTCGCCTCTTTTCAATGGCTAAAACCCCTCAAGAGATGGTCAAGCTTTCGTTAGAACAGATTAAAGAGGTGATTCTTTCTTGCGGACTGGCTAATAAAAAAGCGGCTGCTATCTGGCACCTTTCTCATCTTCTCAATGAAAGACACCAAGGAGAGGTACCAAAAAGTTTTGAAGAATTAGAGGCTCTTCCTGGAGTTGGCCATAAAACAGCTTCGGTCGTCATGTCTCAGGCTTTTCATCAAGCTGCTTTTCCCATCGATACTCATATTCATCGCTGCGCTAAAAGATGGCAACTGAGTAGCGGCAAAAATGTCGAGCAAACAGAAAAAGATTTAAAAAAAATTTTTGCTAAAAAAGATTGGAATCGTCTTCATTTACAAATGATCTATTTTGCGCGTAGTTACTGCCCAGCGCGTGGGCATCAACCTCATCTTTGCCCTATTTGTCACTGGGCTGCTAAAGTAGCACAGGTGAAAAAATGATAGAAGAGTGGCGTGCTTATCTTTATCCCATTGGTTTTTTAGCTAATTTACTCTTCACCGCCCGTTTTTTGTCGCAATGGATTTTAAGTGAAAAAAAAGGATTAAGCCATTTTTCTCTCTCTTTTTGGATGATCTCTTTAATGGGAAGTTTTCTTCTTACTCTTCATTCGCTTATTCAACTGCAATATCCAATTTGTTTGATTCAAACTTGCAACTTAGTTCTTTATTGGCGTAATTGGCAATTAACTAAATGGCCAAAAAAGTGTCTACCCTCCTTAAAAACAGTTATTTTTTTATTATTTTTCATCGTTGTTTTTATCTCCTCTCTTTTTATTGCTACTAGTTATGTAACTTTAGGCAAAATAGAATGGATGCGTGTTCCTCACTTCCTCCAGCAAAAAACCTACTCTGTTGCATTGGGATGGAGCTTGCTGGGTTTTATTGGAACTTTTCTATTTGCTAGCCGTTTTTGGCTGCATTGGTGGCGAGCGGAAAAAAATATGACCACGGCTTTGAATCAGCAATTTTGGATTTTAAGTGTGATAGGTTCTCTTTGCGCGCTTTGCTACTTTATCAAAATTTTTGATATAGTAAATATTATTGGCTACAGTGCAGGTTTTATTCCATACCTGCGCAACTTAAATCTGTCAAAACAGCGACTAAAAACAGAGCAAACTTAAAATCTTTAAAGCAAGTTACTGCGTATAGGTGCCAAAAAGAGAGTTTAGCTGCGAGCTACGAAAAGTAAAAATTTTTTGCAAATCATTTTCCACTTTAAAGTAGTTTATCAGCTGACCAATGGGCCCCAATGGCATTTTATAATAGACAATATCTATCATTTCTACGCCGCCTACAATCGGTGTAAAATGATGCTCATGGTGCCAAAATTGATAAGGGCCAAAGCGCTGTTCATCAATAAAATATTCTTTGTCTTTAACTTGAGTAATTTCTGTAACCCATTTAATAGGAATTGAGGCCACAGGGCGCATGCGATACTCGATGATTTGACCAGGGTAAAGAGAGTCGCGCGAGAGACTAAGAATCTCAAATTTTAAGTAACCTGGCGTTAGAGTTTTGAGGTTATGGGGAGAAGAAAAAAATTCCCAAGCAGCCTCAAGAGAAATAGGTAACCGATGCATTGATCTTAAACAATAAAGAGCCATTATTTATCTTTGGTAAACTCACTATTAAAAAAAAGCAATTTTATCTATTTTAAATATGTTTTAACGAAACCGTAATTAGTTTTGATAAGTCATATTCTTCATTTAACTCTTTTAAACTTTGTTTAACAGCTTTATAAGCTGCAAATTGGGTATAACCAAGGTTAATCAAAGCTAAAGTTGCATCTTTAATTAATTCTTGATTTGGGTCTACCTCTTTTTTATTGATTACCGCTACATGTTGCATTTCAATCTGAGAAAAAGTAGCAAGCTTATCTTTAAGTTCCACAATTAGCCTCTCTGCAGTTTTTTTGCCCACTCCTGGTACATTGCATAAAGCGCGAATATCTTGCATTAAAACAGCTTGTTGCATGAGATCAAATGGCAGATGACCAATTAAACTTAAAGCAAGCTTAGGGCCCACTCCTGAAATATTCATCAAAACTTCAAAAATATCTCTTTCCTGCTCATTTAAAAATCCATATAGAGAATGAGAAAACTCTCTTACTACAAAAGTGGTATAAAATAGGACAGATTCGCCAATAGAAGGAAGCTGCTCTATTAAACTATGCGGAATAAAAAGAAGATAGCCCACGCCTTTTACATCTATAACGACTTGCGTAGTAGATATAGTAGTTAAAATCCCGTTGAGGTGTGCCAACATACAAAAGCCTTTTTAGACTATATTTCGTTTTTATTAATAACACTGCTAGCAGCTTGGGCATGGCAAATAGCTAGCGCAAGGGCATCTGTAGCATCTTCTGAGCTTGGGCGAGACGAGAGTTTAAGCAAAAGCTGAATCATGCCGCCTACTTGATATTTACTAGCGCTCCCCTTTCCTACTACAGCTTTTTTTGCTTGAGTGGGCGAGTACTCAAAAACAGGTATACCGCTTTTTTTAGCAGCAACAATTACAATTCCTCGGGCCATGCCAAGTTTCATCGCGCTTTGTACATTATCTTTTACATACTGCGTTTCTATTGCTAAAGCGTCGGGTGTATGAGAAGCGATTAGTTGCAGAATTCCTTCAAAAATAATTAAGTAGCGATCGGAGAGCTTGTAGCGAGCAGGAGGACGGATAGATCCAAAATCGATTGCTTTATAGCCTTTATCATTTACCTCTATTACGCCATAACCAGATATTTTTGTTCCCGGATCAATTCCTAAAAAAATTTTTTTCTTCATTAAATTTTGCATGATTAGTCAGAAGAAGTCTCTTGTAAAGGATCTTCTGGGTTTACTATCTTTAACTTTTCTAAGTTTGCTTCTTTAATGGAAAGGTCTAAAAAAGAGTGCTCTTCTAGTTCTGTTTTGCTTTGCTCTACTACCTCTTGGATTGCTTCTGCAGAAATTTTTGAGGGAGATCCCATATAGTTCCCTAAGTTGGAAAGTAGTTTTTGCATTTGCAGGTGTTTTTCTTTCAGCTTTTTTAACTCTAGAACTTGGTTTTCGCTAATCTGCCACTTATCATACATTTCAAAATATTTTGTTTCCCACTTAGCTACTTGTAGTTCTGTATTTTTTAATGATTCATGCAGCTGCTGTTGCAGTTTTTCTTCTCGCTTTTGTAGTTCTTCTATATTTGCTTTTAAAGTGAAAATTTCAGCTTCATGATGCGCATTCATTTGTGCATAGTCTTCTAGACTCAAACTTTGTTGTTCTAGTTGTTCTTCTAGCACTGTCACTTCTTTTACTTTCTTTGCTAAATGCTGTTGCGCTATTTGTAAGTTTGCTTCCGCCTCTTCTTTTAATAGGTGAAGACTTTCCATCTCTATTAAAAGATCTTCTCTTTCTTGCATCAAGTTTTGCAATTTTTCTTGCTTTTCTTGCAGCTCTTTTATTTGGACAGAGTTAATCTCTTTTTCAATTGTCAATTGCTTTTCTGTACGAGAATAAAGCTCTAAAGTTTCGTCGAGCTCTTGCTGGCTTTGTAAATACTCACTTTTTAATTGTTCATATTTTTCTTGCAAAGATAGAAAAATAGCATTTTCTTTTTTTAACTGTTTGACTTCTTGATCAAAGTCTTTACACTGCTCCGTTTTTTTCTCCAAACTTTGCATCACTTGCTGTAGTTTTTCTATTAGGTCCTGCTCTAAACAAACTTTTTCACCTATTTCCTGGCGTAGCTCTTCTTCCAGCTGCTTTTGTTGACTTTGTTTTTCTATTAAACTATTTAGCTTATATTCCAAGTGCATTCTTTCATCAAAAAGAGCTGCATAACGCGTTTCAAAGGCTGTAGTTTCTTGGGCATTTTCTTTTAAGGTTTTTTTAATTAAGTCAAGCTCTTGGCGTAGTTGATAAGCAGAGGTGTGAGAAGAGATAAGCTCTTGCTGATCCTCTTTAGACCTATAGGAAGAAAGCTGCTCGTTTAAAGCACTTAATTGCTTTTTGTGCTCTACTCTTTCTTGCTCTAAAGTTTTTTGCAGCTCAATAATCTGCTGCTCTTTTTTTATGAGCTCTTGAGAGGTAGAAGAAGTTTTCGCTGCGGGTAAAGAGCTGTTATCTTCTTCAAAAAGATGATTTTGCTCGCTTTGTTTTTCTCCTTTTACCCGGTCTCTTAAAATAATGAGTTGTTCTTTTAAACTTTGGACTTCAATAAGATGGTTTTCACTAACAAAAGTAGCGCGCTCTTCAGCAAGGGCAAGCTGTTGAGCCATCTCTTGCCCCTTTATTTGGGATTCTTTAAGCTTTTGATTTAAGCTCTGTAATTTTTCTTCAAAAGTGACTTTTAAAGTAGCTAAAAGTCTTTTAAGATAAAGAATTTGCTCTGACTCAGTCAATTTTTTTTCGGAAGATGAATTCATTTATTTAATTCTTTATGAAATTAACGATGTCTAGTTTTATAAGACTTTTTTTATGCAAATGCAAAAAATTTTGAGAAATTAAGCAGCAAAAATTTAAAAACTTTTATTTTGATCTTTTGACAGTCCATTGCAAGAAATTTACTTTGGTCGATAATATTAAGCAACTATAACAAACATTAAGATTTTCAGCCTATTATTAATAACTTTTCTTTTGTCTAAAACATTAACCTATTTTTAACGCGGCTACACATTAATTTTTAACCACAATTAAATTTTGTATGATTTTTCCTAAAGCCCCTCTTTTAGACTTTTTCCCGCAAAAAATTATCGTGCGTATGCCAAACTGGCTAGGAGATTGTATTATGGCAACTCCTATTTTAGCAGATATCAAAAAGCACTGGCCTAAAGCAACTGTAACGGCTTTATGTCAAGGAGCTATAGGCGATATTCTTGCTCATGACCCTTCTGTTGACCGAGTAATCAAATTTTCCAAAGCAAAAAGTTTTTTTTCTTTCCAGCAAGATCTTATAAAAAATTTAAGAAAAGAACGCTATGACCTGGGTTTGTTGTTAACAAATTCTTTTTCCTCTGCATGGCTTTTTTATCAAGCTAAAATTAAAAATCGCGTTGGCTACGCAGCTCCTCTTCGCGCCCCTTTACTTACTTTACCAGTAGCATTTCCTACTCAAAAAAATCAGCAGCATTTGGTGATTACTTATAAGAAAATATTGACCGCATTTGGCGCCTCCATTTCTCCTACCTGTCCTACTCTTTACTTAACGGAGGAAGAAAAACTTAAGGCGCAAAAGCAATTGCGCGCTTATGCGGTGGCTAAAAATGACATTCTAATAGGAATCAACCCTGGTGCAGCTTATGGATCGGCTAAATGCTGGTTACCAGAGCGCTTTAAAGAGTTATCGTTAAAGTTGCTTAAAGATTCTAAAATCAAACTTCTTTATTTTGGGGATCAAGGCGGAGCCCCTGTAGTAGATGAAATTTGTAAAAACCTTCCATCTGACCGAGTCGTTAATTTAGCCACAAAAACCACATTAAGAGAGTTAATGGCTTTTATAGACGCTTGTGATCTGTTTTTAACGAATGATAGCGGTCCGATGCACATGGCAGCAGCCCTTTGCACTCCTCTATTAGCTTTATTTGGCTCGACTAGCGCTATTGCTACAGGTCCTTATTTAACTGGAGAAATCATTCATAAACAGGTAGCTTGCTCTCCTTGTTATAGACGTGAGTGTCCCATTGATTTTCGCTGCATGAAACAAATTACAGTGGACGAAGTTTATCAAAAGTTAATAGACATTATTCACTCTTGTCATAAATAACATGTTTAAACACAGCTGCAACAACTGCTCCTAAGAATATGCCTGGAATAGAGAAAAAAAGAGCTAAAATTACTGCCGTTAAAACCAAAAAACGCAAGTGTTCATGGCCTTCAAATAGGTGATTTAAATTTCTTAAATAAAAGACAATTTCGTAGGAAAAATGATAGCCTGCAGTGAGGCCAATAATAATGCTTCCTAAAAAAAGATGGCCTATGACTAAGGTTAAAAGCCCTCCTGTTAAAAAAAGATAAGTAACCCAAGACTCTTTATTCTGTTTCATGTATTGTAGAGCATCTTGCATACCGTTACTTTTTTCAAATCTTATCTCTGAGTGAATTTTTAGTTCTTCGTCTCTTTTTTCATACTCTTTTTTAGTTATCTCTTCCTCTTTTTCTTGAAACGAAGAGTCATGAGTAGGTGGCATCATTTTTTGTTGTTTGAGAAGTTCGTCTTGATTATTTTGAAAGCTGGGGTCATCAGGATTCATAGCGCCTCCATATATCTTTAAAAGATTTATTCATTTTTGCTGCAAAAATCAATTTGCTTTAAGCAAATTCTTTAATTGTTTTAAATTGTAAACGATCCCCTTTTTAACAAAGAAATCAAATTGGCAAAAGCCTAGCACAACTTCTTTTCTTTTTGCTACTTTTACCTTATTTCAACTTAATTATTCTCATTTTTTTAACTACGAGGTATAAAATATGCTTTTAACAAAGTCTAGGGAATAACGATAAAGAGAGCTATAAACAGTAAAGCTTCTATTTTAATTTAAGCTTTCAATTAAAGAGCACAAGGATAGCTCTTTCACTAGCCATAGCTCTTGAATTTATTTTTAAAAAATGATATTGTATTTTTTGGTCTATTAGTAAATACCTTAATTTTAGTTCTTTGTGAAAGATATGCATCATCGTTGGATCGGCTGGATAAACTTATTTATGTGCATATCTGTTTTACTGACAGCAAGCGCTCTTTTTTACTTTAAAACTAGCAAATCAAAGGAAATTTTTTTAGCTTCTCCCCAAGATAAATCTAATTCTCTCCCTAAAAATTCTTTTCAATTTTCCTTAGATAAATATGAAAAAATAGATGGAGATTTCCTACATTTAACTAGCTCTGTACCTACTTTGCAACTTCCCGACTTAAAAACACATCTCATTTATCTAGGAAAAAACGGCAGACCAGATGCGCAAGTAGAAAATGCTCAACTCCATTTTTCTCTTACTGGCCCTGCTAAACAGACAACCTCAGCCTTTTTGAATGAAAAGGTCTATTTGACTTTTGATAAAGGTAGTAAGCAAATGCAATACCTTTTTAGTCCTAATAACGAAAAAACAGCGCTGTGGTTTGAAGCTTCTTTAGGCCAGTCCCAAGATCTTATTATTCATGTGAATATGGAGGATGAGGATGGAAAAAAAGTCAAAGAACCTGC
>CATLPS010000047.1 GCA_950054535.1 uncultured Chlamydiae bacterium
AGCAGCCAGCCAAGTAAAAAACCGCACGCTTGCAGCAAAAAACTGGACGCAAAGCCAGATAAAAAGCGGATGGAAATCGCTAAAGAAAGCAGAGGCGACGCGCGCGCTCCACAGCCGTTATATTGAGCCATTAGATCTTAAAGATGGAGTAATTTTAACAGCAGCTTCTATGGGCGCATTTTCAACATTTTTAGTGACGGCGCCTCTTTTTGGCGCGCCATTTCTCCCTCTTTTTGCTATCTTATCTTTTACTATTTTTTGTTTAGGGCCTTTGACAGTAAAAAAAAGGCTACAAAATAAAGCTACTTTAGAAATCACCTCTTTGTATCCTCTTTTCATTACAGAATTAGAAAAAGTAGAGACAAGTAGCGCTGAGATCGAGCGCCTTAGAGGAAAAATTCGTCAAATAGAGACAAAGCGGCTATGCGATCATTTGCAGGAAAGTCTATTAAAACCATTCGATCAGCATCGCAGGCGTTACTTAGACAATTTATCGTCTGGAAATTTAAAAAATCAAACAGAGGTAAAAAAGGCTTTTATTGCTTATTTAAAGCAAGCGCAAAAGCTAGCTGAATAACAGCTCTTAAGCGGCTTTCTTTTTAAGTATAGTTAAAAAATGAGCTAATTGTTTTTGCTACTAAAATATACATCAAGGTAGAAGAGACATCATTAAATGCCGTGACAATTGGCCCGGAGGCAATGGCTGGGTCTACTCGAAAACGCGCTAAAAAAAAGGGAGAAAAAGTTCCTAGCAAAGTTGCTACCATACAAGCTCCAAACAGGCCGCAGCTAACAATTGCACCTAGCATCAAGGGCTCTGAGCCCATGGAGTGAATGTCGAAGCGGTTTAGAACGTAGACAAAACTTCCACAGATGCAGCCAAAAACTAGTCCAATTAATAGTCCAATGCAAAGTTCACTTAGCATAGCGGCTTTACGCGCGCCTTGCGAAAGCTCTCCTGTTGACATACCGCGGACTAAAACAGTACTGCACTGAATGCCCACATTTCCCGACATTCCGGCAATTAAAGGGACAAAAAGCGCTACAAAATTAAACCAGTGGCGATCTTTAAAATGGGAAAGAACAGTAGCTGTAACAAAACCTGCGCAAAGAGTCACAATCAGCCACGGCGCCCGGCCTAAAAACCTTTGTAAAGTAGGCTGGTGCTCGCTAATATCTTCAGTGGTTCCAGCAAAGCTTGCAATGGTTTCGTCGGCAATCTCTTCTAAAGCCTCTACTACTTTTTCATAAGTAATCACTCCCACTAAACGCTCCTGCTCATCTATTACCGGTAAAGCAGGAATTTTATAACGCTCTACTAAATCTACCGCTTCATCTCTTGAGGCGTCCACATGAATTTTATGCAAAATGGGTTTCATTACCTGGCGAACTGACACATGAAAAGGATTCACAATTAAATTTCTAGCAGGTACAAATCCTACTAACTCTCCGCTATCGCTCAAAACAAAAATACGCCTGGTTAAGTCAATACCTGGATTATCGCGAATGACGCTAGCTACTTCCCCTACCGTTACATTGAGAGAAAAAGAAAAGAACTCATCTGTCATTAAGCGACCAGCGCTGTTAGAACCATGTTCGTAAAGTTCGTGAATACGAGCAGCTCGAGTAGGTTCCATCAAGCCCAGAACCTTTTTTACTCGCCTATGAGACATGTCATCTAAGATCCAAACCGCTTCGTGCGGCGGCATTTTATCTAGTAAAGTGCGAATTTCTTGATCGTCAATTTGGGAAAAAATTGCGGCCCGCGTGCTACTACCAGTATTGGTGATAAAGATAATTTTAGCATGTAAGTCAGGAAGATTCTCATAGATAATTGCCCGAGCAGAACGAGGCAGACGAATCGCTGCGTGTGCAAGATCGACCGGATCGTACTCCATGGCAATTTTAGTAATTTCATGAAGAATCAGTTGAATAGAGGGTTTATCTAAGGCTTGTTCGAGTTTTTCATTGAGAAGATCATCTAACTGGCTAGTATGGGAGGCAGACCTACTTGCTACGACTAATTCATCTACTCCCCTTACCTCTTTTTCTTCCTCATGATCAGACATATAACGGCCCATATCGCCTATCACCTTTTTCAATAAAATTGACTTAAGTCACTTTCAAACCCTTTGATCTTAGGCGAGAATAGCAAGATAGCAGTAGTTTCTCAAGTGAAAACCGTCTACTTAAAAGAACTTAAAGAGGTTAACCTTGATAATTAATCGCACTGTAATTAAAATTATCTGCAAACATTAAAACTTTAATTTTAAGACAAAACTATGTATTTACCAGAAAAAATTCGCAATATTGCAATCATTGCTCATATTGACCATGGCAAAACCACTTTGATGGATGCTTTACTAAAACAGTCCCATGTATTTCGCGAAAACCAGCAAGTACGCGAACGAGTGATGGACTCTTATGACCAAGAGCAAGAGCGCGGCATTACCATCTTTTCTAAACATACTTCCATTTATATCGATGATTACAAAATCAATATTATCGATACCCCGGGCCACGCTGATTTTTCCGGTGAAGTAGAGCGAGTACTTGGCATGGTAGATTCTGTACTTCTTTTGGTAGATGCGCAAGAAGGGCCTATGCCTCAAACCCGTTTTGTCTTGTCAAAATCATTAAAAATGGGGTTAAGGCCGATTGTGGTAATGAATAAAATCGACCGCCCTCACGTCGCTCCTGACCGGGTCTTAGATGAAACATTTGATCTTTTTGCCGAGCTAGGCGCCACAGATGCGCAGCTAGATTTTCGCTATTGCTATGCCTCTGGCCTTTCTGGCTTTGCAATGCAAAATCTCGACGATCCTCGCGTCGATATGCGACCTCTTTTTGATCTTATTATTAAAGCTGTTACTTCGCCGGCAGGACACTTTGAAAATCCTTTCTTAATGCATGTAGCTACCGTCATGTATGATGATTATGTAGGAAGGCAAGCATGTGGACGCATCCTTAATGGAACCGTTAAAAAAGGGCAACAGATCATTCATGTCGATGAAACAGGGGCGGAAAATCGCTGTGCCATCACTAAAATCGAAGGTCATCTTGGACTAGAAAAAGTAGAGATGGAAGAAGCTGGCGCAGGAGATATTGTCATTATCTCTGGTATGCCTCAAGTAATGATTGGAGATACTTTATGCGACCCTACTAAAATTACAGTTCTCCCTCGCATCAAACTCGATGAACCAACCGTTTCTATTGACTTAAGCGTCAACAATAGCCCATTTGTGGGTCGTAGCGGTAAACATGTCACGATGAATAAAATTCGCGCTCGCCTAGAGAAAGAAAAAAAAGCAAATATCTCTTTAAAAATTGAAGACTTCCCAGAACTCGATTATATTACCGTTTCTGGACGCGGAGAGCTGCATTTGGCAGTACTAATCGAAGCAATGCGCAGAGAAGGATATGAATTTAGCCTCTCTAAACCTCGCGTAATTATTAAAGAGATAGATGGAGTAAAGCACGAGCCAATCGAGCGAGTCCATATCGAAGTTCCAAGTGACTATTCGGGTATTGTCATTGAAGAACTCTCTAGAAGACGAGGCGAGCTTCAACTGTTAGATACTGACGAACATGGCATTACTGCTATAGATTTTTTAATTCCTATGCGCGGCCTAATGGGTTACCGCAATGAATTTTTAACCGTTACGCGCGGCCTGGGAATTTTAACCTCCGTGTTTGAAAATTTTGCTCCTTGGAAAGGCCAAATTCCTGGCCGCGTAAGAGGCGTATTGATTTCCAATGCAGATGGCAAATCAAGTGGATATGCTATTTTTAACCTACAAGATAGAGGAGTGTTATTTGTAACTCCTACAGATGATGTTTATGAAGGAATGATAGTAGGAGAAAATAGCCGTGATAATGACCTTGTGGTCAATGTGATTAAAGGTAAGCAACTTACTAACGTAAGAGCCTCTGGATCGGATGAAAATATTGTCTTAATTCCTGCCCGTCGCTTCACCTTAGAACAAGCGATTGACTATATTCAAGAAGATGAGCTAATTGAAGTAACCCCCGCTTCTATTCGCATGCGCAAAAAGTTTTTGACAGAAAATGAGCGTAAGCGCTTTGCACGTAAAGAGTAATTTTTAATAAAAGTGTAAAAAAAGCTAAAAAAGCAGTAAAAAAAACTACTTTTTTAGCTTTTTCTATTTCCCTACCTTAACTCTTTTCCCCTTTATTCTTTTCTAAAAAACTTTATTTTTAATTTTGATTCATCTTGATTTTTTTCATTGCTATTTTTAAATTTAAAAATATTCAAAATAGTATAGCGATTTTAACAATTTACTTTTGAGGTTAAAAAAATGAAGGTGATCACCCAGTTAACTTTCTTACTTTGTGCATTGGCATTTTCTTGTCTGCATGGTAAAGAAATCGAGCAGTGCAAAAAAGAGATGATTACCATTGCTATTTTAGCTAAAGATAAAGCGCACTCTTTAGATCTATATCTGCAGTGTTTAGAAAGTCAAACTTGGCCTAAAGACCAAACCTACCTTTATATCCGCACAAATAATAACAATGATCAAACTGGAAAAGTCTTAAAAAAATGGGTGGAGAAAGTAAAAAACCTCTATCCTAAGATCTATTTTAACGACAAAGATGTAGAGCAGCCCGTACAAAATTATAAACAACATGAGTGGAACCAGTTGCGCTTTAAAGTCCTTGGCAAAATTAGACAAGACTCTATCCAATGGGCCAAAGAACAGGGTTCACACTATTTTGTAGTGGATTGTGACAATTTTATTCAGCCAGACACACTTACAAAAATTTTTAATGTGCAGCTTCCCATCGTTGCTCCCTTCTTAAAGCTAGATGACAATAAGTTTTACTCTAATTATCATTCAGAAGTAGATGAAAAAGGTTATTTAAAAGAAACTGCTCTTTATCATCAAATTTATCGCCAAGAGATTAAGGGATTAATTGAGCTGCCTGTAGTTCATTGCACTTACCTAATAAGAAATGAGGTATTAGATAAAATTTCTTATGATGATAATAGTGGCAGGTATGAATATGTGATTTTTAGCGATGTTGCTCGCAAAAACCATATTCCACAATATCTTGATAATCGGGAGCTTTATGGTAGATTGACTTTTGCAGAAGACAATCATCATCTTTTAAAAGAAAAATGGTTCAGCGATTTTTCTCATCTAGAGGCTGGTAAACAGCTAATGCAAGAGCAAAAATCCAATAACATTGACAAAGTAAAGTAAAATCATTAAAAAATTTTTGTTTTCCCTTTAAGGATTTAAGAGGTAAAGCTTGCCAAGCCCCTCTTAAATCCCAATAAAAAACCTCTTGCTCTCTCATCATAGAATTGACTATTCTTTTTACGTCTCTCTTAACCAATTTAAAATCATTAGGTCATTATGGAAATTCCCCTGCAAGTGATCCATCAAGACTTATTTTGTCCGCCAGGCCAGTTTTTTATTGATGCAATGAAGCCTGCTGATATTTGCATTGTTACCCATGCCCATGGAGACCACGCCTCTTTTGGCCATAAGCTCTATATTGGTACAGAAGAGACCATTGCCATTATTAAACGCCGGATGCGTAAAGAAATTCCAGCTAGAATTGTCAAATATGGAGAAAAAATTCGTCTAAACCAGACTTGGGTTTCTCTTCATCCTGCCGGACACATCTTAGGCTCTTCGCAAGTACGCATCGAAACTGACTGTATTACAGTAGTTTCTGGCGATTATAAAAGGGTAGCCGATCCCACTTGCCAACCATTTGAACCTATTAAGTGCGATATTTTTGTAACAGAATCAACTTTTGCGCTTCCCATTTATCAATGGCCAGACAGCTTGCAAGTGGCCAACCAAATTCTTCATTGGTGGGAAAGTAATGCGGCAAATGGCCACCCTTCGCTGCTTTTTTGCTATTCTTTAGGAAAAGCCCAAAGGCTACTTTCCTTGCTTTCTCAAGTTAAAAAAGAGACCACCGTCTATTTACATGGCGCTATGCTCTCTTTATGTCAACTCTATCAAGAGCGGGGCATTGCGATGACTAACTTTAAAGCGGTAGCCGAGATGCCTAAAGGAACTTGCTTTTCCCAAGAACTTATCTTAGCTCCCCCTTCTGCTTTAGGAACTGCATGGGTAAAACGCTTCCCCTCCTTTCGCACCGCTTTTGCATCTGGTTGGATGGCCGTTAGAGGCACGCGCAGAAGAAAAGCTTTGGATCGCGGTTTTATCTTATCCGACCATGCAGACTGGCAAGGATTAATTAAAACGATCTTAGAAACAGAGGCAAAAATTATCTTAACAACGCATGGCAACTGTACTACACTTGCTCATTTTTTGCGTGAAAAGCACCAACTCGACGCCCGTGAACTAAAAGGATTAGAGTATTTAGAGGAGAGCGAGGAATAATGCAGCAGTTTGCTACTCTTTTTGAAAAAATCGATCAAATACAGTCAACTAATCAAAAAGTAGACCACCTAAAAGCATATTTTGCCACTTGCAGCAAAGAAGATGGAGCTTGGGCGCTTTTTTTCTTGTCAGGTAAGAAACTAAAAAGATCCATTAGTGGCAAAGTACTTTTGCAGTGGTGCAGTGAAGTGGCTTCTTTACCTCTTTGGCTGGCAGAAGAGTCGTATGCTGCAGTAGGAGATACAGCAGAAGCTGTCTCATTGCTACTTCCTCAAGAAAAACAGACCAAAGAAAACAATCGCTCTTTGGCAGACTGGGTAGAAAACTCAGTGAAACCTTTGCAAGGTCTTTCTCCTGACTTACAAAAAAAAGAAATTTTAAGTTTTTGGAGTACTTTAACTACAAAAGAGATCTTTTTGCTAAACAAAATTTTGACTGGCTCTTTTCGAGTAGGCATTTCTGCTCTTTTAACGCTCAAAGGCCTTAGTTTAGCCAGTGGTATATCTAGAGAGTTATTAAGCCAGCGTCTAATGGGAAACTGGGAGCCTACCGCTAGTTTTTTTTCCTCATTATTTTCTACAGAAGAAGATGATAAAAAGCTAAACCCCTATCCTTTTTGTTTAGCTTATGGCCTAGATGCGGACTTGGAAACTTTGGGCAATCCAGCAGATTGGGTCACGGAATGGAAATGGGATGGAATTCGTGCGCAAGCGGTCATTAGAAATGGAGAAGCAGCCCTTTGGTCTCGCGGAAACGAGTTGATTTCCGAGCAATTCCCCGATCTTCTTTCTCCTCTTTTATCGCTTACCCCCGGCAGTGTGCTAGATGGAGAAATTGTAGCTTACGAAGAGGGAAGGCCTTTACCATTTGCAGAGCTGCAAAAACGTTTGGGACGTAAGAATGTTTCAAAAAGTTTTTTAGAAAAATATCCAGTTGCCTATATCATTTATGACCTGTTAGAACAGCAAGGCCAAGATATTCGTAAGCTGCCTCTTTGTGAGCGTCGCCAACGATTAAAAGCATTAGTAGGCGATCATGAAAAGCTTTTTCTTTCGCAAGAGATTGGTGAAAACAGATGGCAAACGGTTAAAGAGCTGCGCTTAACTTCTAGGCAACATGCTGCAGAAGGTATCATGCTAAAAAAGCAAAACTCTTTGTATGGAGTAGGGCGGCAAAAAGGATATTGGTGGAAATATAAAGTCGATCCATTAACCATTGATGCCGTTTTAATTTATGCCAAAGCTGGAAGCGGAAGACGAGCTAATTTATTTACCGATTACACTTTTGGTGTCTGGCAAGATCAAGAGCTAGTTCCAATTACCAAGGCCTACTCTGGACTGGACCAAAAAGAGATTAACGCTCTTGATCACTGGATTCGCCGGCACACAGAAGAAAAATTTGGTCCCGTTAGAAAGGTGCAGCCTTTTCAGGTTTTTGAAATCGCTTTTGAAGGAATACAGCTTTCAAAAAGACACAAGTCCGGGGTAGCTTTGCGTTTTCCCAGGATCTTAAGGTGGAGAAAAGATAAGCCTTATCAAGAGTGCGATAGTTTGGCAATCATCATGGAGACTTTTTTTCATGAAAAATAAGGCACGCGATTTGCTATTGTCGTGGCTTAAAGAAAAAAACTGGACGCTTTTTTCTTTTCAAAAAGAAGCTTGGAAACAGCACCAAAAAGGAGAAAGCGGACTTATTTCAGTGCCTACCGGCGCTGGCAAAACCTATGCGATTTATCTACCGGCGTTAGCTGAGCTAATCGAAAAAGCAGAAAAAGGTTTGCAAATCCTCTATATTACCCCCTTAAAAGCATTAGCCAGTGACTTAGAACACGCTTTGCAAGTTCCTATTAAAGACCTAAATCTTTCTTTCAGAGTAGAAAGTCGTACCGGAGACACTCCATTAAAAATTAAGCAAAGACAGAAAAAAAATCAGCCAGAAGTATTACTTATCACTCCTGAAAGCTTAGCAATTTTATTAACTGACCCAAATGCTGCCATTTTTTTCAATGCTTTAAAAACAATCATTGTAGATGAGTGGCATGAGCTTTTGGGCTCTAAAAGAGGCGTTTTACTAGAGCTTTGCCTTGCTAGATTGAAAAATTGGAGTTCCTCTGTCAAAGTTTGGGGACTTACAGCAACTATTGGCAATCTCTACGAAGCCGCGCAAGTTTGCGTAGGCCAGGATCGCCAGCCTGTAGTGATAGCACAGGCTATGCAAAGAGAGGTAGTTTTATCGATTTTGCTGCCAAAAAAACTAGCAGAACTATCTTGGACAGGCTTTTCAGGAATGAAAATGGTTCCGTACGTTATAGATGCACTTTCTTTAGAGTGCCCTACTTTAATTTTTACTAATACACGCGCGCAAGCTGAAAAGTGGTATCAGGCGCTTATTACCATTAAACCAGAGTGGAGAGACGAAATAGCTCTACACCATAGCTCTATTGATAAAAAATCAAGGTTAGCTATTGAGCAAGGAATGAAAAATGGCAGCCTGCGTTTTGTTGTCTGCACCTCTTCCCTAGATTTAGGTATTGATCTACCTAAAGTAGATAAAGTGATTCAAATTGGCGCAACTAAAAGTATTGCTCGTTTGCTTCAGCGCGCTGGACGCGCTTCGCATCGCCCCTTGGCCCCTTGTCATTTAACTATCGTGCCCACTCATGCTTTAGAATTAATCGAGCTGAATAGTTACCAACTGGCTTTAAAACGCAATTTAATCGAAAAAAGAAGAGTGATTAACAATTGTTTTGATGTTTTACTGCAACATCTTACTAGCTGCGCTATTGGGGGAGGATTTACAAAAGAGGCTCTATTTAAAGAGGTAAAAACAACGGTGGCTTTTTCCACAGTCCTTCAAGAAGAGTTTGCAGAGTGCCTGCAATTTTTAGTCTCTGGTGGAGCTGCTTTAGATGCCTACCCTGACTATAAAAAACTTAAGTTAAGAGAGGGAATTTACCATATGGAAGATCGCTCTCTTATCCGTATGCACAAATTAACTATCGGTACAATTAGCTCCTCTTCTGCTGTTCCTGTAAAATTATTAAGAGGAAAAACAATTGGCCTTATTGATGAGTCATTTTTAGCCCAGCTTAAACCAGGAGATACTTTTCTTTTTGCAGGTAGAAAGTTAAAGCTCCTGCACTACAAAGAGATGACAGCTCACGTCCGCTTAAGCAAAGAAATCAATGTCCAAGCCGCTGTATGGAAAGGCAGCCGCCTCCCCTTTTCTCCTTTGCTTGGGCCCCTTATTAAAGAGAGTCTTTCCCAATATGATCAACAACTTAGTCTAAATTGCCTAACGACTCAGCTGCTGCAGTTACAAAGAAAAGTTTCCCATCTCCCGCAGCCTGAGGAGCTGCTAATAGAGAAAGTAAAATCTAAAGAGGGCTGGCATTTGTTTATCTATCCTTTTGCAGGCAAAGTAGTTCACGAAGGACTGGCAATGGCAACAGCGCACTATTTATCTAAACAATTTCCTGCCACACTTACCTTTAGCTGCAATGATTATGGTTTTGAAATTTTATCGCGCAGCCCTTTTGCAGATTCCATTTTAATCGATTTAGTAAAAGAAATGAAAAAAATAATTGAGCAATTTCCAACTTTCATTTCTCTTAAAGAAGCGGGAAAAAGCTCTTTTCGACAAATTGCCCAAATAGCAGGGCTAGTTTTTACAGGTTTTCCAGGAAAGTACAAATCTCATCGTCAAATACAAATTTCTACGGATTTAATTTTTGAAGTATTGCTCAAATACGATCCTCATCATTTATTAATCAAACAGACCAAAAATGAGATCTTTAAAGATAAATTTCCCATAGAGGAACTGCTGCAAGTATGTGATCGCCTGATAGGCCAGCAGCAAGTAGTACAAACTTTAAAAAAATTTAGCCCTTTTTCATTGCCTCTTTATATGGAAAGACTAAATGGCAGAGTGAGCTCAGAAAGCATAGAGCAGCGTATTTTACAGATACAACAAAGCTGGGAGCGCGCTTAATGAAACTATCTATTTGCGGACAAACCTGCCACCTTTTGCCAGAAAAAGCTCTTTTTTGGCAAGAAGAGCAGCTTTTGATTTTAGCAGATTTGCATCTAGGTAAAGCTACTTGCTTTCGCAAACATGGTCTAGCCATCCCAGAAGGAGAGATGCAGGCAGATCTGCAAAGGCTTCTTCAACTTATCGACACCCTACAACCCAAAAAGTGCCTGATTGCCGGTGATCTCATTCATGCTCATCAGGCGCTTTGCCAAGAAACAGTACAATTATTTTCTCACTTTTTACAAGAAATTAAAATAGATGTAGATCTCGTTCTTGGCAATCATGATCGCGGCCTTTTAAGCCGCTTGCCAAAGGAGTGGAAACTTAACATTCATCTTCAAGGATATCTTATTCCTCCTTTTTACTTTTCGCACTATCCTTTACCGCAGCAAAAATGGTTTGTTTGGGCAGGCCATCTTCACCCCAAGGTAGAGATAAAAAATAGGCATGACCGCTTAGTGCTGCGCTGCTTTCAGCTATTGCCAAATATGGGAATTTTACCAGCTTTTGGAACATTTGTAGGAGGAACATTTGTGAAAAAAAAGGAAGATTCTCAAATTTTTGCCATAGCAGGCTCCAACGTGATTAAAATTTAGATAATTATTCAGCTAGCCTTCTACTTTTTAAAGAACTTTATTTAAAATTAAGGTAAATTAATTTTTTCAAAAAAGGAGTAGACAAAATGGCAGATCATTTAAAAAAAAATTTTTTTTTAAAATCAATTAACTATCGATCTATTTTTTTAAGTTTTTTTCTCTCTTTGTTTTTTTATTTTTCCGCCCTACTTTTTGCTCAAGAAGCAGATTTTGGCGCAGCTGCTTCTTTACAAAAAATTTTAGTTAGCTCGCCAGATATTAGCTATAAAGAGGCTTACCCAGCCCATTCTTTTAAATTTGATCCATTACCTGTTACCGATAACCACTACCTACATCCTTTCCAAGGAGTATTTGAAAATACATTTGTTTTAACAATCCCTCATGGGCAAGTTTTTGGATTGGATGGTTGGGTACTTAGTAAAGGAAAACTGATACAAGAACTCATTTGGCAAAATGTTTTCCCTTCTCCAACTCTACTGCAACAGATCAAAAATAAAGAGCCGAAGTCCATTTCTAAGAAGCTAGCAGTTATTGCTCAGTCTGGATATACCTACTATTATCATTGGATTGCTGAAGTGATAGGAAGGCTTGCGCTATTAGAAATGCAAGACATACAATATGATCAAGTTTACGCCCCCATGGATAAACCTTATATGCAAGAGACCTTAGCGCTTTGGGGCATTCCTGCTGACAAGATCATTGCAGCTTCTGACCAAAAACTTTATACTGCAGATCAACTAATTGTGCCTTCGCTTGTATCGAAAGTAAAAACGGATGGCTGCCCTCGCCTAGTTCACTACCTTCCTAAAAACATTTTACTCTATATCCGAAATAAGTTTTTGAAAGCAGTACAAAAAGCACCTTCTTCTAATTCCCAACAAGTTTTTAGCCGCAAAATATTTTTATCGCGAAAAGATGCTACAGCGAGAAAAATGTTAAATGAAGATGAAGTTTTTGCCATTTTTCAAGAAAAAGGATTTCAGCGCTACACCTTAAGTGAACTATCTATTGTTGATCAAATTAGGTTGTTTAATCAAGCAGATATTGTAGTAGGCGCGCTAGGATCTAACTTGACAAATGTAATTTTTTGCCATCCTAAAGCGCAAGTGATCGATATTTTTCAAACACGGCGCGACGCTACCATTTACTACCTTTGTCAAAACCTTGGACTGCATTATCGCTGCATTAAAACGATGGAGTTTATAGATAAAAACGATGGGCAATTTGATGCAGTAGTTCCCTTGGATGTAATTAAAAAATTAGCTCAAGACCTTTAATTTTTTGGATTTTTTTTTAATATTTAATTTTATTTAACCATAAAAAAATAGTTAAAAATTTAGTTGGATCATAGTTAATTTATTAAGAAATTATTGATTTAATTAAAGTTTTTCTGTAATTTATTTAAGGATTTCTTAAATAAAATCTTATAGCAATAAGGAGATTTTAAAATGAATAATAATATAAGGATAGGCCTTAACAGAGAGAATGTTTCTTCTTTTTCCAAAGTTAAAATAATTTTAAAAACATCCTTGGACCATGCCGTCGAAAAAGTGACAAAATCAAGTTTTATTTTATTAGCTGGTTGTGTATTTAATGCAATTGCCTGTGCATATCTGCATGACTTAAATGTTGTTTTAATCTGTGGTTTAGTAGGAATTGTTTTTCATAAAAATATTCCAGAAATGACAGATCCCATCCTTTCTTTGATGGAGGCCCCTTTTAAACTTTTAAATATTCTTACTACTCCTTCTGGAGAAAAGATAAAAGGCCGTAAGTGGCGCGTTCTTCTTACCGTTTGTAATTTAACCATGCGTATTTCATTTTCAGCTAGTATGATGCTTTTTTACCTCTACACCGCTCCTATTTCTGTTTTGGCAACAGAAATTTTTTGTGCTGCTAGTTGTGGCGCAGCTTTAGCATCTGCCAGTCTTAAAATCGTTGAGCTTTGCCAATACTAGAATAAAACAGTTTAACCACGAGGATGAAACTCGTGAAACGCATTTTTTAGCTGTTGATTATTCATTTGTGTATAACCATCAGTAGATTTGATACTACAGTGGCCCAAAAGCTCTTGAATGACTCTTAAATCTGCTCCATGATCGAGCAAATGAGTTGCATAGGAATGGCGGAAGGTATGAGGAGAGATAATTTTATTAATTTTAGCCTGTTTTGCATAGTATTTTACTAACTTCCAAATCGTAATACGATGCAAGGGTTGATTGTTTTTTCCTAAAAACAGTGGGGTTTGTGCTCCTCCCCCTTCTGGCCTAAAACAAAGGTAGTAATCAATAGCTTCGATTGCTTTAGAGCCTATAGGAACAATCCTTTCTTTATTACCTTTGCCTTTTATACGCACGTAGTGATCATCTACATCAAAAAGCTTTAACGCACAAAGTTCAGAAACTCTTAGCCCCACAGAATAGAGTACTTCTAAAATTGCTCTATCTCTTGCTCCTATAAGGGTAGAGCGGTCGGGTTGTTCAATTAAAGCTTGTATTTCGCTTTCACTAAGGATTTCAGGAACTAATTGCCAAATCTTAGGGCTTTGTAGTAAATCGATTTCATTGACTTTGATCGCTCCTTCTCTTTTTAAAAATTTAAAAAAGACTTTAATTACGATCAGTAAACGACAAAGAGAAGAAGAGGCATAATCTTTGGCTCTTCTCTCTGATAAAAATTGCATGATCTCTTCTTGAGAAACCTGCTGCCAACTGGAAATTTTTTTAATAGTTAAAAAAGCTAAAAGAGATTTTAAGTCTCTTTCATAAGCCTCTAAAGTATTTTGGGCTACTATTTTTTCCGATTTTAAGTAAAGAATAAAATCTTGAAAATCTGTTTTCATCAATCGCTTAAACCTTTTAGCTGGTCTGCTAAATAGATGCGTACTTTTTCAATTTCAATTAACGATAAGTCAAGGACTTCTACTTGTAGAAACTGCTCAGTAGCGATAATTTCATAAAGATGATATTTTTTTTGATGATCGCTAAACTCTTTTCTCAGAGCTAACCGGCGTAAACGCAGTAAAAAAGTAGCTAGTAGATAAATTTTGGCTTTTGCATCCTCCTCTTCTTTGTCCTGTAGCTCTTGCAAAAGAAGTAGCGCTTTTTCTGCTTTATCGGCAGGAGCTACTTTTTTTACCGCCATTACTTTTGCTTTCCAGTATCCTTTTAACTTAGAAAGATCTTGCTTTTTTTTCCACTCACTCCAACATGCTTCGCAAA
>CATLPS010000048.1 GCA_950054535.1 uncultured Chlamydiae bacterium
CCGCTCCGCTCCTTTAGTGATTACTAAAAATTGCACAATAGTAATGATTAAGAAAATAACGCCGCCTACGACAAAGTTTCCGCCTACGACAAACTCACCAAATTGAAAAATAATTGCTCCAGCATCAGCATGGAGCAATATTTGCCGAGTAGAGGCAATGTTGAGCCCTAATCGATAAAGCGTGGTAATTAACAATAAAGAAGGAAAAATCGATAAATGCACAGCGCTTGGAATATAAAGAGCTACCATAAGCAGCATCATTGAAATCGTTAAGTTGATCGCAATTAAAAAGTCGATTATATGTGGATTAACAGGTACTACGATCATTGCTAAGATAGCAACAATAAAAAGCGCTAGTACAATGTCGCTTGAACGAGAAATCGTCTCCATTGAGCGTTCACCGCCCATGCGTGCTGTGATCCCATCAAGTATGCGACGTATAGTTTCCATGTAAAGTTTGCTCCATTCTCTATAAATAATTAATTACAGGTCTTCCTCTTCTTCCGTCAATGAAGCTACATATCGCAATACCTCTGCGAGTAGTTCATAAGTCTCTTCTGGTACATAGCTGTTTACCTCTCCATCATCCCACAAAGTATGAGCAAGTGGAATATTTCTTAATACAGGAACTTCATTATCCATTGCTACCTTTATCATCTGTTCTGCTAAACCATCTTTCCCCATAGCAACGATATAAGGCGCTGGATCAACATCTTTATCAAAGCCAATGGCAACTGCAAGATGAGTCGGGTTGGTAATGACTGCTTGCGCTTTTTTTACCCCTCCAGCAGGGCCATCTTGATAAGCAATTTCCTGGGCAATTTGGCGCCTTTTTCCTTTAATTTGGGGATCGCCTTCCGTATTTTTATATTCTTGCTTTACCTCAAACTTTTCCATCTTCATCTCATTGGCAAAAGACTTTTTTTGGTAAGCAAAATCGCAAACTGCGACGATGATAAAAAAAAGGCCTACTTTTATCAAGACTTCTATTAAGAAGAGATGAAAGACTGTTAGGGCGCCTTCAATGGGCATACTAACCGTACGAGCTAAAACAGGAATACTTTTATACATCACTAAATAGATTAAGTAACCTGCCACAAATACTTTTAAATGTGACTTCAGCAGCTCAACGAGCGTCTTTACCTTAAATTTTGCTTTTAGATTGCTAACAGGGTTAAATTTTTTAGGATCAAATTTAAACACTTCCGTACTAAAAACAGGGCCTACCGTCAAAAAAGTTACCAATACCCCAATAAAAGCAACTACGATCAGTACCGGAATACTGGCTAAAAAAATCACTTCAATTGCTTTATAAAAAAGAGTAAGGATGGTGTTTTGTAGGTCCTGCGACTCGCCTACGGTTTTAAAGGTGCCGGTGATGAAGCCAGTGAGCTGCTGGTAAAGTGTAGTAGAGAGATAGAGAATGACAGAAACCGAAACAATGAAAGTAAAGGCGGCCGGCAAGTCTTGCGACTTTGCTACTTGTCCTTTTTTTCTTGCATCTTGCAGTTTTTTTGGTGTAGCTTTTTCGGTTTTTTCTCCCATATATCTCCCAAATAAATCTGCTAATGTACCCTTTCCTATTATACATTTTGTTTAAAAAGGGTGTCAATAGCTACTGCTTTAATTTTATATTCTATTAGTCAATTAATTAGTAAAACAAACTTAAAATAAAGTAATTGCAGTGTAATTTAAAAATATGACCCTTTTTTTCCAGCAAGGTTTGATTGATCAAATTAGACTTTATATGCTAGTCTTTAATGTAAATTAAAAATAAAAACCGGGAAAAACCATGTCAACCAATTTGTCTGTGGGAATTGTAGGTTTGCCTAACGTAGGAAAATCGACCCTTTTTAATGCTTTGACTTCTAATGAGGCCGTTGCCTCTAACTACCCTTTTTGTACTATTGAACCAAATGTAGGTATTGTAGAAGTTTTTGACGAGCGTCTAGAAAGCCTTGCAAAACTCTCTAACAGTAAAAAAATTGTCTATGCTGCTACGCAATTTGTGGACATCGCTGGCCTTGTGGCAGGGGCTTCTAAAGGAGAGGGGCTAGGAAACCAGTTTTTAGCAAACATCCGCGAAACAGACGCTATTGTGCATGTAGTTCGCTGTTTTGAGTCTAGCGATATTATTCATGTAGCTGGCAAAGTGGATCCTATTGAAGATATTGAAATCATCAATCTAGAGCTACGCCTGGCAGATTTGCAAATGGTCGAAAACATGCTGATGCGACTGGAAAAACAGCTTAAAAGCAAAAAAGAACTACAAGCTACGGTAGATCTTTTAAAGCGCGTTCAATCTCACTTAAATCAAAACTTGCCTGTTCGCTCTTTAACATTAAATGAAGAAGAGCAGGGGCTTTTAAAAAGCCATCCTTTTTTATCGGCTAAAAAAGTGCTCTACGTTGCCAATGTATCAGAAGAGCATCTTCCTTCTTTAGAAAATGAGTTTGTGCAAAAAGTAAGAAGTTACGCCGAAGCAGAAGACAACCAAGTAATTGCTATTTGCGCCAAACTTGAAGAGGAAATTGCTCAACTACCCATAGAAGAGAGAAAACCTTTTTTACAAAGCTTAGGACTAGAGCAGTCGGGCTTAGAAAGACTCATTTCTAGCTCTTTTTATATGCTTGGTTTGGCGACCTATATCACCACCGGCGAAATAGAGACTAGAGCTTGGACAATTAAACAAGGAATGAACGCAGCGGAGGCTGCTGGTAAAATCCACTCTGATATTCAAAAAGGATTCATTAGAGCAGAAGTTGTGACCTACCAAGATATGATTACCTGTGGCGGAAGAGCAAAAGCACGCGAGCTTGGCAAAGTGAAAGCCGAAGGCCGAGACTACATCGTCAAAGATGGCGATGTGATTTTATTTATGCATCATTAAATTAAAGAGAATTTTTTTAAGTGAAAACTGCCCTTCCTCTTTTTGTCAGCTGCTCCCCTTTACTTGAAGATCTGCTTGTAGAAGAGCTCCAAAGCCTTAAACTCCCTTGCGTGCAAAAAGGGTTTCGTGGAGCTTTTGTTAGTGAGTGGGATTGGTCTACCATCTACAAAATTAATTATGCTTCGCGGTTAGCTAGCCGCGTTCTTTTGCCACTAAAAAAATTTCGCTGCTTTGATGCTCGTACTCTTTATCAAGGAGTTCAAGAAATTGATTGGACCTATTTTTTTGCATCGCCCAAAAGTTTGGCTATTGATGCAAATGTCTATCACCCTCAGATCCGCAATGGGTTATTTGCAGCTCAAGTAGTAAAAGACGCTATTTGCGACCAACTAATTAGTAAAAAAAGATGGCGCCCAGATGTGGATTTAAAACAGCCAGACATCCCCCTTAATCTTTATATTCATCAAACAAATGCAGTTTTAAGTTTTGATACGTCGGGCCTGCCGCTTAATAAAAGAGGGTATCGAAAAGAGAGCGTACCAGCTCCTATAAAAGAGACTTTAGCCGCCGCAATTCTAAAGCTGGCCGGCTATTGCAGTAGCCAAGTTTTTTTAGATCCTTGTTGCGGCTGCGGCACGCTATTAATTGAAGCGGCGCTAATTGCCTCTAAAACTCCGCCTGGATTTTTGAGAAAAACTTGGGGGTTTATGCACCATCCTCAATTTGAAGAAGAGAAGTGGGGCGTTATTTGCAACCAGCTAAATATGGAAAAAATTCCATTAAAATCAGATCATTTTTTTGCAACCGATTGCTCTTTTCAGGCAGTAGAAGCTTGCCAGCAAAATCTTGCTCAGGCAGGGATAGAAAAAGCAGAGGTAAGCTGCACAGATTTTCAAAAGCTTACGCCTCGCATCGCACCTAACTTTCTCATTACAAATCCACCTCATGGCAAAAGGCTAGAAGAGAGCAAAGCGCTTTATCCTCTTTATCGCTCTCTGGGAAAATTTATTAAAACCCAGTGCGCCAAACCTGCCAAAGCAGCAATTTTTGTCGGAGGCCTCGAATTAACGAAACAAATTGGGTTAGCCGCTAAAAAACGTCACATATTAGATAATGGAGGAGTGGACTCTCGCCTCTTAGAGTTTGAAATTTATTAGAGCTAACTACTTTATTTACCCTCTTGCTTTTAAGTTTTTATAGTTACATATTTAAAAATATGGTAATTACATGATAACAGTTGCATAGGTTAAAAGTATGGTGGAGTCTCACTTAGATCGTTTATTAAAGCTTTTTGAACCTTTTTTTGGCTGCTCTTTAAAAGCCGATGAAAACCAAACTTGCCTGATTCAGCTCGGCAGTGGCCTAAAAGTTCAAATTGAACTTAGCCGGGAAGATAGAATTTTAATCGGTTGCGAATTAAGTCCCATTACCGGACGCTACCAAGAACTACTGATTAAAGAAGCTTTAAAAGCTAATGATCTCTCCCCTCCTTCCCTGGGATCTTTTGGTTTTAGTCAAAAAAGTTCTGCTCTTATTCTTTTTACCTTTATCGACCCTATTGAGCTAAAAACTGATCTCGTAAATTCTTTATTGCCTGCGTTTTTAGCCAAAGCAAAAACTTGGCAAGAAGCAATTCAAAATAATCAACTACCTACAGAGTCAGAGAAAAACGAAAAAGCAGCAAATAGAAAAATGTTTGGCCTTTAACTTTTACTGAAGTTATCAAAAAAAGATTAATATTAGTTTTATTGTGATCAATACAAGAGAGGGTAAAATGAAAGTAGCTAGACAAATTGATCCTACAGTTTTTGTTCACTCCCCTGCCGGTAGACAATGGCAGCAAATAGGAGTGCAGGATCATCATGGAATTGTTGTTCCTTTGTTTAGTCTACATTCAGAAAAATCTTGCGGAATTGGCGAATACACCGACCTATTTGCTTTAATTGACTGGTGTCGCTCAGTAAAGTTTGATTTAATTCAGTTTCTTCCCCTTAACGATACAGGGCTAGGTACAAGCCCTTATAGCGCTCTTTCTGCTTTTGCTCTGCATCCTATCTATTTAGGCCTGGCCTCTTTGCCAAATTTAAATGAATCGCCCGCTCTTTTAGAAGAGGTTAAACTTTTACAAAGTCAACCTCGCTCTTTTCGCATCGACTATTTAAAGGTAGAGCATGAGAAAAAACGTTTTTTAAGACAATATATTCAAGAGCTAGGCGAACCTTTAGTCACAAGCGAAGGATATCAAAATTTTTGTGAAACTGCTAGTTGGCTCAAGATTTTTGCTGTTTTTAAAACGTTAAAGATGAGGTATGAATGGAAAAGCTGGGAGGAGTGGCCGGCGGAGCTGCAAAAACCTAACTTTTTACTTATTGATCAATTAGCAGAGCAATACAAAGAAGAGGTTACTCTGCACTGCCTGATTCAATACCTTTGCCATCAGCAGCTAAAAGCTGTCAAAGCTCATGCGGAGATCAATCAAGTGAAACTAATGGGCGACATTCCCATTTTAAACTGTCGAGATAGCGCAGATGTCTGGTTTCACCGCGATCTATTCAACTTAGATTTTTGCGCTGGCGCGCCGCCAGACTATTTTAACGAAGAGGGACAAAATTGGGGATTTCCTCTCTATAACTGGCAAAGAATCTCTGAGTTAAACTTTAACTGGTGGATAGAGAGGTTGCAAGTTGCGGCTAATTATTACCACCTTTATCGCATTGATCACATTGTAGGTTTTTTTCGCATCTGGGCAATTGAGCATGGTAAAAAGAGTACAGAAGGATCCTTTATCCCTGCAGATCAAGCGGTATGGGTAGAGCATGGAAGACAAATTATGTGGATGATGCTAGAAAAATGCGAGATGCTTCCTATCGGAGAAGATTTAGGAGTCATTCCTCCCGAAGTGCGCTCTTGTTTGAGCATGTTAGGCATTTGTGGTACTAGAGTCATGCGATGGGAGAGAAAATGGCTAGAAGATAAAAACTATATCCCTCTTAGCGAATATCCATTAGATAGCATGACAACTGTCTCTACCCATGACTCAGAAACATTAAAAATTTGGTGGAAAGAGCAACCAGAAGAGGCTAAGCTTTTTGCCGCTGCAAAAAACTGGAACTACGAGCCTTTTTTAAGTAAAGAACAACAAAAAGAGATTTTATATGATAGCCATCACTCTAACAGCCTATTTCATGTAAATTTACTGCAAGAATATCTAGCGCTTGTCCCCTCTTTAACCTGGCCTAATTTTGAAGAAGACCGTATTAACACTCCTGGTACTTTTTGTGATCAGAATTGGACAGTCACTTTGCGGCCTACTTTGGAAGAAATTATCGCAAACCAAGAACTTAAATCGCTTATTGAAGATATTTTGTAAGTCTTTAAATTCTATTTTTTAAGTTTTTTACTAGGCAGGCAAATTTTTTCAAGTTAAACTTGTAAAAAGAAATAATGCACTCTTTTTTATTACTCAAAATCTTTTTAACTCTTTTTCAAGTAATTTTTCACTTTTCATGAGAATCACTTCTTCTTTATCGATTTTTTTCTTTATTTTTCACTCTTTTTTTGTTTCTGCCAATGATCGAGCAGAGCTGATCTATTCGTCCCTTGACCCCACTTCACTTAAGCAACACTTAGCTTTTTATGAGATCTACTCCAAAGAAAGCAAAGGAGCACAAGCGCTAAGCGATGCTTGGGAAATTTTGACCGGCCAAAGATTGCAAAACTTTGCTAATCAAGCTCTGCCTTTTTTCCCAAAAACTGCCTCTTCTTTAGTAGCTTTAATCAACCGACAAGCTGGAGAAAAAATCCATCCTTTAACGGAGAAAGAGCTGACCTTCATTGAAAGTTTTACTGGCCACTTAAAACACCGCTCTTTAAAAGGTCATCAGACTTTTGACCAAGAAAAGATTATTCAATTAACACCGGAAAATATTGATCTAGCTCGTGCTCTTTTTGTGATGGAAATGGAGGGCGATCAAGCACGCATTCGCACTTATGAAGCTCTATTAGATATCATGGCTCTACAAATAGCTGCTAGACTCCCTCCACAGCCGACACCTAAACAAATGGTGGAAAAAATCAATCAGCTAATTTTTGATGAAATGGAGTTTCGTTTTCCACCGCACTCTACTTTTAAAGAGAATATCGACGCTCATACCTTTTTGCCTTCTGTGTTAGATACTCACCAAGGAGTTTGCCTGGGCGTTTCCATTATCTATCTTTGTTTAGCCCAAAGACTTGGATTTAAAATGGAAGCTGTTACTCCCCCTGGACATATCTATGTACGTTATGTGGACCATGAGCAAGTCATTAACGTAGAAACTACAGCTCGTGGTATTCATTTAGATTCCAAAGAGTACCTCTCTTTAGATACTCACCAGCTACAAACGCGCAACATCAAAGAGGTGGTGGGACTGGCTCACTTTAACCATGCCGCTATGTATTGGCAAAAAAAAGAGTATGAAAGCGCCTACCAGGCTTATCTTAAAGCCGAGCCCTATTTAAAGCATGACCCTCTTCTTAAAGAATTTATGGGATATACGCTGCTTTTTATTGGTAGAGAAAAAGAAGGAAGAGAAAAGCTCAATGAAATTAAAGATTACATTCCTCCTCATGCTTTAAGTAAAAGTACGCTTGCCAATGACTATCTCAATGGCAATGTGGACATGGAAGGCATAAAGTTGATTTTTTCCAATCAAGAAAAAGAGCGCTCTGCCCTACTTCAATACAAAAATCAGCTCAAAGAAGTCATTTTGCGCCATCCCTATTTTCGCACGGGGCTTGCCCAGTTAGCCATGGTCTGCACAAAACTTCACTGCTATGCAGAGGCGCTGCAATTATTAAAAAAATACCATGCGATAGATGAAAAAGAAGCAGAGATCAACTATTATTTAGCGCTTTTATCTTTTTCTCGCCTCCATTATCCAGCAGCTTGGGACTACTTGCATCAGGCCGAAAATATTGTAAAAGAACATCACTATTTGCCTCAAACACTCAAAGAGTTAAGAAGAGAGCTACTTCAAAAATGTCCAGAATAAATTAGGAAAAAGCAATGAAAATTTATACGCGTACCGGAGATCAGGGCCAAACCTCTCTCTTTACTGGAGAAAGAGTCCACAAAAACCATCTTTATATTGAAGCTTTAGGAGCGGTAGATGAAGGAAATTGCCATATTGGCGCAGCTCTTTCTCTAATTGATAAAATAGACAGCTTAAGCGCGCTAAAAAAACAGTTAGAGCTTATCCAGCACACTCTTTTTGATGTAGGAGCAGCAATTGCCACTCCTAGAAACAGCGCACAATCGCAAAAAAAAGAGAAAACTCGCTTTGATGAGGAGGGAGTAAAAAAGCTAGAAGAGTGGATGGACAGCATGGAGCTACAGCTTCCCCCTTTAAAGCAGTTTATCCTACCAGGCGGCCATAGCGCTAGCTCAGCTCTACATCTTGCCAGAAGCGTTGTTAGACGGGCAGAAAGAGCCATCACCCCACTTTTTCAACAAAAAGAGGTAACGGCAGTAGTATTAGCCTATTTAAATCGCCTATCCGATTACTTATTTATGGCGGCGCGGTTTTTGAACCATGAATTAATGGTAAAAGAGATCCATTGGCAACCCCACCAATGTGCTTAAAAAAAGTGATGACGGAAAAATTTGAGTTTCTTAATACCCAAATAGACCATACAAGCTTTGCTTACCTTTTGCCATCCATGTCACGCTATTTCTAGCAAAAGAAATAGGCGCAGTAAAAGCGCTCCAGTAGCGCTTTTCACCAAGGCTTTTCAGACCAAGGTGCTGCGCTATTTGACTTGAGCTTGGCCCAAATCCATCTCTATCCTTTAAAAATTTATTCAGCTCTACTTCAAACGGCGTCTGCCAAGAGAAATAATCGATTACTTTACCATGAAGATAGCCGCTTGTTATTGCGAGTAAGGCTAAGGTATTAAAAAAAATATTGGTGATTGCACTAATAGGCCCTGCATATAAAGGATTGATAGAGCGATAAGTTTTGACCCGGCCAGTCCAAGAGCGCAGGCTCATTTGTTGAACTAGCTGTTGTAGCTCTCCATTTTCTTCCATTCGCTGCGCACATGTCGCTCCCCAAGCATTGCTAACAGTATGACAAACTGGATTGGTAACAGGAGAAAATAATTGTTTAACAAAACCAAATCGAGTTTCTCTTCCTTGACTCACAAAACCATTGACCTCCTTTTTCATAGAGGGATGCACGGCTTGTTTTAAAACAGTTCCATCTAACCCTATCTGAGAGCCAATTGCTTCGGCAAGGGCTTGTACCACTAGTTTAGCTGCATATTCCTCTGTAGTTTTTACCGCTTGCAAGGTGAAGCGATCTATGATGTTTTGAGAAATTTTCTGTGCTTTTTGCGAATTAATATAGGTTTGTAAGTTAAAAATAATAGTAGGCAGCTGCTCGCTTAAAACCTGCGCCTTGGCCTCCGAATAGATACGGCTTAGCTCTTTTCTGTTTCTAATAGCTGAAAAGAAAAAGCCTGCTCCTACTGCCGTTCCGGCAGCTATTCCCATAAAAGCTGGTGTACTGAATGAAAGGCTTGCTATACTTTGCATCATCAATTTTTTCCTTATAAAAATATAGTTATTAAACAGCGTCGATCTTACAGGAAAATTATAAAGATAAAATAAAATAAGCCATTTTTTTATTATTTTTAAATAAAAACATTAGTTAAAATCATTATCATTTTTTAAAGTTTGTACCATCTCATTTGGCTCTATCCATCTCCCATGCGCTTTAATCAGTTCAATAAGCTGCTCGACAGCATCGGAAAAATCAATATCGCGCTTCACACATTGATGCCCTACATAAAGATCAATTTTACCTGGTTTAGAGCCTACATAGCCAAAATCAGCATCTGCCATTTCTCCTGGGCCATTGACAATGCAGCCCATGATGGCAATTTTTACGCCCGGTAAATGAGAGGTACGGCTTTGAATGCGTTTTGTCACCTCTTGCAGATCAAATAAAGTTCGGCCGCAGCTAGGGCAGGAAATAAAATCTGTTTTAGACATGCGCCTTCTTGCGCCTTGTAAAATAGCAAAACTTAAACGACGTAAAAGTTTTAAGTCGTAAGGCCCTTCTAACCAGATCCCTTCTGCCAGACCTTCGCAAAAAAGAGCGCCGCACTGCATACTGGCAAGTAAAACCAGATCTTGTTCTAGACAGTCGTAATGGAAATTTAAGATGACCGGAACTTGCAGATGTTGCTGTTGAAGCCATTCAAAAAATTGACGGCAGGTGGATAAACGCTCTTTTTTAGGAGCAAGTAGGATTAAATCGGGCAAAAGCTGTAAAAGCGCTTGCTGCTCTTCTTGACTATTTTTTTCTATTTTTACTACGGTGGGCTGAGAAAAAGAGGGCTCAATAGCAAATTTTTTCGTACGATCATGAAGCCTTTTAGCTAAAAGAGCTTCTTGTATAGTTAAAATAGAAATTCCTGGAAATAAAGGTGACTGCGAAAAAAGGCCCACCCCTAATTGTTTTAGATGAAAAAGCCGCTGCCTAGCCTCGGTATTTCCTTTCCATTCATTGATCACAAGATTATCTACACTGGTAGCTTGCAACATAGGCAAAGCAGAGGAACCACAACCTACTTCTTGATAAAGAGACTCTTCGCTTGCCATCTCAGATGGTAAAGAGACAAATACGGTACCATCGCGATGCATAGGCAAATTGGCGGAAAAGAGCACGGATCTGCGTGCAGAAGGGGCTAGTGCAGCTTTAGGCTGCCATTTGGCGTTAGCAGTTAAGCGAATTAGCCTTTTGCAAGGATCCATTTCATGCCAAGGATCTTCTGTTAAAGAGACGCGAATGGTATCTCCAAGTCCTTCCATTAAAAGTGTACCAATCCCAATAGCGGATTTAATTCTTCCATCCTCCCCTTCTCCTGCCTCTGTTACTCCAAGATGCAAAGGGTAATTCCACCCAAGGCGTACCATCTCTTGATTTAAAAGCCTGTAGGCCTCGATCATCACGATGGGGTTAGAAGCTTTCATAGAAAAAATGAGGTCATGATAATCATTTTCAATGCAAATATGGGCAAATTCTAAGGCGGACTCTACCATTCCTCGCGGACTATTGCCATAACGGCTCATGATGCGATCGGAAAGCGAACCATGATTAGCGCCAATGCGCATGGCTTTTTTTAATTTTTTGCATTTGATCACCAAAGGCGAAAACTTTTCGCGAATTTTTTCCATTTCTAATGCATAAGATAAATCATCATGAATAATTTCTTTAAAAGAGGCGCGTTTATCAACAAAATTTCCTGGGTTAATACGAACTTTATCAACAAAATCAATGACGCGAAGCGCCGCTGGAGGATAGAAGTGAATATCGGCTACCAAAGGCGTTGCATACCCTTTTTTTATTAACCCTTCTTTGATCTTTTCACAAGCTTCTGCCTCTTTCATTCCTTGTACAGTAACGCGTACGATTTCACAGCCATGATCAGCAAGCTTCATCGCTTGCTGAATAGTAGCCTCTACATCGCGCGTAGGCGAAGTTGTCATCGATTGAATACGAACTGGGTGAAGGCTACCAATTGCTACTCCACCTACCAGCACAGAGCGCGTAGGAAAACGACTAGTAGAAATTTGTAAATTCGCTTGATCCATAAATGATTTTAAACCCCTTAAACATAATGAACTAATGTCAAATTGTAATTTACTAAGCCAAAAAAGTACAACAGTTAACTCTACTTGCCTGAAATAGAGATTTTTGCCAATTTTTAGTGCTTTAGAAGATAGCGTTTAAAATTTAAAAATAGATACAATTGGTTTAAAAGTAACGAGCCTTAAATTTTTGTTGCCAAGGCCTTTAAATCCAGGCTTTTAAAACAGGAGGGTAAAAATGAACCAAAATTTTACTGATAGCGTGGTACAAGCTTTAGAGACTGCTTTTCACCGGGCAGAAACAAATAGACAGACAGAAATGACTCAAGACCATCTTTTATGGGCATTTTTAAAAGAGCCGCAAGGATATTTCTCTTTGATTTTACAAGATTTAAAAGCCGATCCTAAAGCACTGCTTTTAAAAGTAGAAGAGAGTTTAAGCAAGCTCGCAACTTATTCTACTGAAAGCTCTCAGCCTCCCACGCCTTCTAAAGGGCTGCAAAATTGCATTGCTAAAGCGCAAAGCATTGCCAAAGAGTGGAAAGACACCTACACCAGTAGCGACCATTTTTTAATGGCTTTTTGGAGCGATCCTAGCTCTGTTTTTAAAGAGTGGCAAGATCATTTAACCATCTCTTTTGACCAACTAAAACAGCAGATTAAATCGATTAGAGGAGATCGCCAAATGGACCTTCCCCATGCAGAATCTAATTTAAAAAGCTTGGAAAAATTTTGTAAAAACCTCACCGATCTTGCCAAAAAAGGAAAGCTAGACCCTGTCATTGGAAGGGAAGAAGAGATCCGCCGTACGATGCAAGTACTTTGCAGACGCACGAAAAACAACCCAATGTTAATTGGCGAACCAGGTGTAGGTAAAACGGCAATTGCTGAAGGGTTAGCGCAAAGAATTGTACAAGAAGATGTTCCCGATACCCTGAAACAGTCTCAGCTGCTAGCCTTAGATATGGGAAGCTTAGTGGCAGGAACAAAATATCGCGGCGAGTTTGAAGAGAGGCTTAAAAGTATTTTACAAGATATCGAAAAGTCCAATGGACAACTGATTCTTTTCATCGACGAAGTGCACACTTTGATTGGAGCAGGTTCAACAGAAGGCGCCATGGACGCTGCGAACTTGCTTAAACCAGCTTTAGCCCGCGGTACTCTGCACTGCATTGGCGCGACCACTTTGAATGAATATCAAAAATATATTGAAAAAGACGCTGCACTAGAAAGACGTTTTCAGCCCGTCACTGTTAGCGAACCCACTTTAGAAGACTCTATTGCAATTTTAAGAGGCCTAAAAGAGCGCTACGAAATTTATCATGGAGTACGCATTACAGAATCTGCCATTCATGCTGCTGTCTTTCTCTCTTATCGCTACATTACCGATAGACGCTTGCCCGATAAAGCAATCGATCTTATCGACGAAGCTGCCAGTTTAATTAAAATGCAGCTAGGCAGCCGTCCTTTACCAATTGATAATAAAGAAAGAGAACTTGCTAGCTTAATTGTGGAACAAGAGGCGATGAAGCGCGAGCAAACCCCTTTAGCGCAAAATGAAAAGGAAAAAATTGACGGCCGCATTGCTCAAATCAAAGAAGAACTCAGTGTTTTAAAGCAGCAATGGGAGCAAGAAAAAAAATTAATCGATACTTTGAAAGAAAAAAAAGATCAGCTGGAAAAGTATCGTTTTCAGGAAGAAGAAGCGGAACGTAAAGTGGACTATAACCGCGTAGCTGAGCTACGCTATAGTTTGATCCCTCAAGTGCAAAAAGAGATCGAAGAGGCCCAGAAAAATCTTCATGAAAAAGCCGACCGTCTTTTACAAGAAGAAGTAGATGAAAAGTTAATTGCGCAGATTGTCTCTAAGTGGACAGGCATACCAGTTAGTAAAATGGTAGAGGGAGAAGCAGAAAAATTACTTCACCTCGAGCAAGAGCTTGCTAAAAGAGTGATCGGGCAAGAATTTGCCATCACAGCCGTAAGCGATGCAATTAGGCGCTCTCGTTCAGGCCTTAGCGACCCAGCTCGTCCTTTAGGAGTTTTTCTTTTCATTGGGCCTACCGGAGTAGGAAAAACCGAGCTGGCTAAAGCTTTAGCAATTCAGCTCTTTAATCAAGAAGAGGCGCTTATTCGTTTAGACATGTCAGAGTATATGGAAAAACATACAGTCTCTAAACTCATTGGATCTCCTCCAGGGTACATCGGCTATGAAGAAGGCGGCCGGCTGACCGAAGCCGTTCGCCGGCGTCCCTATTGCGTGGTCCTGTTGGACGAAATCGAAAAGGCCCACCGTGATGTGTTCAACATCTTGCTCCAGGTGCTGGACGACGGGCGGCTCACCGACGGCAAGGGCCGGGTGGTGGATTTCACCAATACCATCATCATCGCCACCTCGAACTTGGGCTCGGACATCATCCAGCGTCGGCTGAAGGCCGGTGGCGCCGCCGGCGAGGAATACGAGAAGACCAAGCCCGAGGGGATGGACGTGCTGCGCGGACACTTCCGCC
>CATLPS010000049.1 GCA_950054535.1 uncultured Chlamydiae bacterium
AAAAATATGGCCAGTCGATAGCGCTTCTTGCCACTTACGCTTTGATTGCTGCCGGCTATCGTTGCTTAGTAGAAAATGCGCGTAGGATTGCTACAAGCTCTCATCCTTTGGCCTCTCAAAGCGATTTAATTTGTACTTTAGCGGTAGAAAATGCCACTTATAATACAGGACTCATGGGAGCTACTGGTGGTCAATTTCTTGATCTTTATCCTCCAGACCAGAGCCTTAACACTCTATTAGAAGTAATTGATAAAAAAACAGTCTCGTTATTTGAAATTTCCTTTGTTTTAGGCTGGTTATTTGGAGGCGGAGCTATCGGTCAACTCGAGCTAGTGAAAAAAAGTGCTGCTCATTTTGGAAGAGCTTTTCAAATTGTGGATGACTTAGAAGATCAACAACAAGATAAAATCAATCTATCAAGCGTAAATCTTGTCAATAAAATGGGAAAAAATAGAGCAATCGAACTGTTTACCCAAGAAGTGGAACAATTCGACCATACACTTGAGAATTTAGCTCTTTGCAGTGAAGAGTTAAAAGCATTAAAAGCATGCATGGTAAATCAAGTAAAAAAATTTTGTTAGTTTTTTAAAGCTACAAATATCTCTATTCGTAGCTTTAAAACTTTGTCTATTTCTCTTCTGGTGAAGCAGAGTCTTCCGTTGCTGTCGCCGTAGCTGTTTTGGATTTTGTTAAATTAGAGGTAATTCCACGCTCTTTATATTGCTGCGTGATCAATTGCTCTAATTCTTCAAGTAGCGCTGTATTTGTTTTCAGCAACTCTCTTACCGCTTCTCTGCCCTGGCCTAAACGCTGGCCTTTATAACTAAACCAAGCTCCTTTTTTATCTACAATTTGGTATTCTGTAGCCATATCAATAGCAGAGCCGGTACGGGAGATGCCCTCATTAAATAAAATATCAAATTCTGCAATTTGAAAAGGAGGGGCAAGTTTATTTTTACTTACCTTCACTTTTACGCGGTTACCCACTTCGCTGTTATCTGGTCCTTTAATTCCCCCTATACGGCGAATTTCTAAACGCATGGAAGAGTAAAACTTTAGAGCTCTTCCTCCAGTGGTTGTTTCAGGATTGCCATACATGACGCCGATTTTATCTCGTACTTGGTTAATAAAAATAGCGGTGGTATTGCTTTTTGCTAGAGCAGACGTTAGTTTGCGTAAAGCCTGAGACATCAACCTTGCTTGCAGGCCCATAAATTGATCGCCGATATCGCCTTCTAATTCAGATTTAGGAACTAAAGCCGCTACAGAATCGATAACAATGAGAGAAACGGCATTGGAGCGCGCTAGAATTTCTGCTATATTTAAAGCTTCTTCTCCACTATCGGGCTGAGAAATAAGCAGCTCATCTAAATTGACACCAATTTTAGTTGCATAGGCAGGGTCTAAAGCATGTTCGGCATCAATATAAGCTGCTACTCCGCCATTTTTTTGCGCACTTGCAACAATATGGGTTGCTAAAGTAGATTTGCCCGACGATTCAGGACCATAAATTTCTACAATGCGCCCGCGCGGAACGCCCCCTATGCCCAAAGCAATGTCTAGTGCAAGTGCACCTGTTTTAATAATATCTATTCCATGAGTAGGCGAATTTTTTCCAAAAGACATGATGGCACCATCGCCAAACTGTTTTTTGATTTGGCCCAAAGCAAGGCCTAAAGCTTTTTTACGTTCTGTATCATCAGGGGACTGTTGAGCCATATAAGAACTCCTTGTGAGTTTAAGTTTGCCAGTAAAATCATATCACAAAGAAGAGTAAATAAACAGGTTCTTATATAAAAAAAACAAAAAGAATAGTGAAAAAAGAAAAGCGCTTAAGTATTTAATTTTTAATGGTTTATTTAAAAAAATATTACTGGAAGTAGGAGGGTAAAAACTATTTTTCCTCCTACTAGAGAAAAATTTTTACTTAATAGTAATAATAAGATCTTGACTCATTCATTTTTTGCCGAGCCTCTCTTGATGCCCGCCCTTTTTGCGAGCTTCCCCCTCCCCCTCTAGAATAATATTCTTGTGGTTCATCTGGATCGCGATTTTGTAAACGATTGTTTTCGGCTACAAAAGAGCTTTCTTTTTCTTTTTGTTTTTCATATGCGCTAATCATGTAAGGGTAGCTGGGATCTGCATCGTACCCAATTCCTCTAGCTCCCATTGGGTGAGAGTCTCTATAGGCTTGAGGTTGTGTTTTTCCACCATAATAAGCTTGACGGTCATCTCGCCAGGTTTGGTGGTAATCCCAATCAAAGGTTTGAGGAGCTGGCTTGCTGGGAGAAGAAATTCCATAATGGTCTGTTTGGGCATCCGACCAAGCCTCTGGCTCATGATAAGTAGAGCCTCTCGATCTTCCATGTAAATAATAATTAGAATTTGGAGTGTTTGAATCATAGTCACTATCTTCATAATAAAATTGCCCAAAACAAAAACTTGAGCAAAATAAGCTAAATAGAGAAAAGCCAAGTCTAAAAAAAATATTCATTTTATCTTCTCCTAGTTAAGGTAGCTGATCCAAAAACAGCTATATCCAACTTTTCTATAGTGATTTGAATCTATTTTTACTATTGATCAATTTTAATTTTGCAATCAATGGCAACTTTTCCATTCTAAAATGGTTGCTTTTTGCTTGTGCCACTTCGTTTCTTTCGCTACAAGTAAAAAGGAAGCCGCTGTAAATTTTAAAGGATGATCATGGAAACTAAGCATAGACCACCTTTGTTATCTCTTCATTTGCAAAGCAAGCAACAGCCTCAAATGATGCAAAAGATCATGATGTCTGCGCATATGCAACAAGCTCTTTATCTGCTTCAATTACCACTGATAGAGCTAGAGGGATATATCGAGCAGCAGATCGTACAAAATCCTATTTTAGAGATGGAAATGATAAAAGAAGAGGGCGAGCCTGCTGTACCGGAGCAAAATAGCGAAGAGCAGGAGATGAATTTTGATGAAAAAGACCTATCTATTTTATCTCACTTAGAAGAGGAGTGGCAAGAACATTTTACAGGTGATAATATGCCGATGAAACGTTCGCAAGAAGAAGAAAAGCTGAAAAGCTATCAAGAAAGCGCAATTTGTGCTCCTATGAGTCTTTATAATTTTCTTTTAAAACAAGCTTTTGAAACATTTGAAGGAGCTAAAGACAAAGAGATTGCGCGCATTATCATTGGCTACATTGACTCTCAGGGTTTTTTAAAAACTTCTCCGGAAGAAATCTGTCTTTTGCATGATATTTGTAAAGAGGATTATTTTTCTATTTTAAAAGAGATTAAAACTTTTGAGCCATATGGAGTAGGGGCAGTCGATATCAGGGAAAGCTTACTTATCCAGCTAGACTGTTATGGAAAAAAAGAGAGCTTGGCTTATCAATTGATCAATAGCTATTATCAGGAACTATTACATAATCAACTTCCTGTCATTCAAAAAAAATTAAAGTGTAGCTTTGAAGAGCTACAAAAAGTAATTGATCAAGAGGTTGCCTACCTTGATCTACATCCTGGCGCTCGCTACTCCTCTTTGCCTGCGCAAACTATTTTACCCGACGTAGCTCTTCGCCTAGAAGGAGAAAAGTTAATTGTAGAAGTAGATGCAGACTCTTTACCTCCTTTAAGACTTAACCTGCGTTATTTAAAAATGCTGCGAAGCTCACAAGTAGGAGAAGAGGTCAAACAATTTGTTAAACGTCATCTCTTTTCCGCTCGGTGGTTAATGCGAAATTTAAACCAGCGTTATTCTACTATCGAACGAATTGCTGCAGTGATTGCAGAAAAACAACGCTCTTTTTTTATCGACCCAAATGGCCAGCTCCATCCGCTCACAATGAAAAGCGTAGCGCAAGAGTTGCATTTGCATGAATCGACAGTGGCGCGAACTGTATCTAGTAAATACATGCAAACTCCTAAAGGGCTTTTTTCCATGCGCTTTTTCTTCACTAACGAGTATTTTTCTAAGGAAGGAGAGAGCCTCTCTTCTCAAACCGTAAAAGAAGCTGTTTTAGCTATTATCGATCAAGAGGATAAGCGTCATCCTTTATCAGATGAAAAAATTTCTACTCTTTTAAAAGAGCAAGGCATCGTATGTGCAAGACGTACCATTGCCAAGTATCGTTTTGCTGCTGATATTGGAAATACCCAGCAACGTAGAAAATTTCATTTATCCAACTAAATTAAATCTAAATATCATTTTATAAAGAAAAAATAAAAACTTTTTATATAAAATTTACTTTATATAAAAAATTACTTTGATTATTATCTTTATATTAATCAATAGGTAATTATGTTTAGTTTTAGACAAAAAATATTTTTGAGTTCGGCCCTGGTTTTTTTTACCATTATTTTGCTACTTTTTCCTTTTATTTCCCGTTGGGTACATCAAATCGTTATTCGTTTAATGGAAGATCGCGTTACGGAGATTATTGAAAATATTAAAGAAGCACCAAATGATGAAGCATTAATTAGAAGACTAAAAGATCAAAAAGGAATTGTTTTTTTCCGCGTTGGTATTATTAGCCATGAACATAAACTACTCTACGATTCGCATGTCAAACGCATTTTAGGACCTAAATTTAGTCAAGACTATATTGTTGACCACCCCGAAGTACTAGAAGCCTTTCGCACGGGTTTGGGTTTTGAAGAAGACTACTCTCAATTGCTCAATCATAAGTTTGCCTACTTAGCAAAAGCATTTGACTTCCATGGTAGAGTCTATGTACTACGCACGGCTTTTCCCCACCAGTATGTCACTGACATTGCGCATAACTTTGAGATTGGATTTTTGATTTTTGCTAGCTCGATACTTTTATTATTTGGATTGATGATCTGGTTCATTATTCACCGTCTTACTCAGCCTATTCAAAATATTTTACAAAAAATCAAACCTTATCAAGAGGGCTTGCAGCCTGTTTTACCAGAAATTGAGACCAGCGCTCTTAACCCCCGCGATGATTTTGCTAAGTTAGCTATGACGCTAAACATTTTGTCTGCTAAGGTGCAACTGCATATTGATACCATCACCAATGAGCGCAATGAAAAAGAAGCAATTTTAGAGTCTTTGGTAGAAGGAGTCATTGCAGTTGATGAAAATTTAATAATTACCTATGCCAACCATATGGCAAATAAACTAATCAATAGCGAAGAACTTGATTTAATAGGCAAAAACTTTGCGATTCTAAAACAAAAAGAGTGCCTAGAGCTGCTGCAAAAATGCCAAAGCGAATTAGTTCCTTCTACTGACACCTTAGAAATGAATTTAGGTGGAAAAAAACTCTATTTAGATGTGGTAGCGGCAGCTAAAAAAGATCACCGGGGCGCAATCATTGTTTTTCAAGATAAAACAGCCCACTATAAAATTTCACAAATGAGGCGAGACTTTATTGCTAATGCTTCGCACGAGTTAAAGACGCCTATTACAATTATTCGCGGATTTGCTGAAACCTTGCATGATAACCCTGGTTTAGATCGCGAGATTCAAGAAAAAGTAACAGAAAAAATTATGCGCAACTGCTCGCGTATGACCGCTTTAATCAAAGACTTGCTTACTTTAGCCGATATTGAAAATATTCCCTCTTCCCGTCTCTCTGAGTGTCATTTAGAAAATGTTGTCAACCGTTGCAAATCGATGGTTTTAGAACTTTTTCCAGAAGCTGTGATCGAAGTGAAAAAGCAAAAAGAAGAGGCAAAGCTAGTAGCGGATGAAGATCTTTTGGAGCTGGCAATCATGAACTTGATTGAAAATGCGGCTAAGTACTCTCCTAAACCTGCTAAAATTACGGTAACCTTAGATGATATGGAAGACCATCTCACAATAAAAGTTGCCGATCAAGGGCTGGGAATTCCTTTAGAAGATCAAGAACACATCTTTGACCGCTTTTATACGGTTGATAAAGCACACTCTCAAAAAATGGGAGGATCTGGACTGGGTCTTTCCATCGTAAAAACAATTATTGAAAAGCATTTTGGTACCGTAGAGCTAAAGTCGGAGCTGGGTAAAGGTTCTACTTTTATCGTTACATTGCCCAAAGTGGACTACAAGCTAGAAGAATAATAAAGAGGAGATTTGGTAAATTTAAAAATTTTTCTATTAAAAATAAGATCGGCTTGATACGTTTGATTCAAACCACTATAAAATAAGCGGTTTGAATCAAATTTTGTATTTACTTGAAACAAAAATCTAAAAAAAATTTTAAAAATACCAAACAGCTTTGAGAGTTGATGGAAAAAGAGCAGGAGTTCATTTTTCAAATTGAGCTTGCAAAAAGCAAAATTGAGCAGATTAAACAAGAAATAGCGAAAGTGATTGTCGGTCAAATAGAGCTAGTGGACAGTCTATTAATCGCTCTTTTTTCAGGGGGTCATCTACTGCTCGAAGGGGCGCCTGGAGTAGCCAAAACATTAACCGTGAATACTTTTGCACGTGCCATTTCTTGTGATTTTAAAAGGGTGCAATTCACTCCCGATCTTTTACCGGCAGATTTAACCGGTACCTCCATTTACGATATTCATACAGGAAAATTTTCCATTAAAAAAGGCCCTATTTTTACGCAGCTGCTGCTTGCCGATGAGATTAACCGCGCACCTGCCAAAGTGCAGTCAGCTCTTTTAGAAGTGATGCAAGAAAAGCAGGTGACAATTAGCGGTAAAACAATAGCTTTGTCTGCGCCTTTTATGGTGTTAGCAACGCAAAACCCCTTAGAACAAGAGGGCACCTACCCTTTATCAGAAGCGCAAATAGATCGCTATATGATGAAAGTAAAAGTAGAATACCCTGGTCGAGAAGAAGAAAAGCTGATTTTAGCTAGGATGGGCAAGCAACAGATAGATGTAAACGTCCAAAAAATCATTTCTATAGAGGAGATTTTTGAGATAAAAAAGCTAGTAGATGCTATCTATATTGATGAAAAAATAGTGAACTATATTTTAGACATTATTTTTTCCACTAGAGAGCCTAAAAACTACCAGGTTGCAATGGAAGGATTATTAGAATATGGCGCTAGTCCGCGCGCCTCTTTAGCTCTTCAGCTTGCAAGTAAAGCTCGCGCCTGTCTTTATGGACGCGCGTTTGTTATCCCATTAGATGTAAAAGAGGTCTGCTACTCCGTACTTCGTCATCGCCTCAAGCTTTCTTATGAAGCAGAAGCAGAAGGACTTAAGGCAGATGATCTTATCTTTCGAATTTTAGAGCAGCTTCCAATTCCTTAAGATGAGTTTAAAAAAAGAAGAGTTTGCGCATATTCGTGCCGTTCAAATTCAAGCTACGAAAAGTGTCAATAACCTTTTTGAAGGACTTTATCGCTCTTGTTTTAAAGGAAGAGGATTGGAGTTTGCAGAGGTAAAAGAGTACTTTGCGGGAGATGATGTGCGGGCTATTGACTGGAAAACCTCTGCTCGTTTTAAACGCACTTATGTGAAAAGCTATAAAGAAGAGCGGCAGCTCACCGTTTTTTTAGTAGTCGACATTTCGCAGCTTACCCAGTTCGGACATGCCGCTTATCTTAAAAGCGAAGTGATTGCAAATATTGGGGCTATTTTAGCTTTCTCAGCTATTAAAAACCATGATCGCGTAGGGCTTTTACTGTATAGCGATCAAATAGAGCTTTTTTTGAAGCCTAAAAGCGGCGTCAATCATGTTTTAAGATGCATTAGAGAAATCTTATATTTTCCAGCAAAAAAAGAAGAAAAAAATCTATCGACTGCTCTCTCTTTTTTTAATCAGGTACAAAAAGAGCGCACTATCTGTTTTTTAATTTCCGATTTTATAGGTCAAAATTGTCAAACAGAGCTTTCTATTTTAAGTAAGCGGCATGAAGTAATTGCGATTCAAGTGTATGATTTGTATGAAAAAGAATTACCCAATCTAGGTTTGCTTGTAATAGAAGAGATGATCACCAAAAAAAAAGTACTGATCGATACTAGCAATCAAAAAATGCGCAGTGATTATAGAGAGGCTTCTTTGCAACAACAACAAAGCATAAAAAAATTAATGCAACAAGCTAAAGTAGAGTTGCTTTCCTTGAATGTGCAACAAGACTATTTGAAGGCGCTTCATCTCTTTTTTGCCAAAAGGAAAAGGTAATGCTCTACTTGCTTCTCCTCTTCACTTTTTTTTGCTCCCAAGAACTACATGCCCTGACTTTAAAGCAAAAAGCTTCTGCAATCGAGTGGCAAGATGAAAAAAATGATTTTTTTATAAAATTAAAACTGGCCCAAACCCAGATGCAAATCTCAGAGCCTTTGGTCATCGATTTGGTTTTACAAGCGCCTTTGGGCTATGTAGTAAAAAAAAAGCATTTAAAAAATAAGCTAGTAAAAACATTGCTCTTTTCTTCCAAGGCGCCTTTGCTAAAAACGTTTGTTTTTAATAAAGATCAAAATGGAAAGTATACTACTTATACTTTAATAGCGCATCTTTACTTTTCTACTGCTCAAGAATTTTTGTTTTCTTTTTTTGACATTGACTTTTTGCCATTAAAAAAAAACTTAAAAAAAGTAACTTTTTATACACCTGTTTATTCTATTTTAGTAAGCGAAAATAAGGAGAAAAGTTTTGAAAAAGAGGCTCCTTTAATGGCAATCACTCCAGAAATTTTTCCTTTTTTATCCTTTTTTAATCAAGAAGCTCTATTTGGCAAAAAGAAACAAAGCCAAGAAAAAGAAAAAATTGCTAATCGATTAACGCAACAAACTTTTTTTAAATGGATATTTTTTTCTATTGTTTGCCTTTCTTTTCTCGCCTTTCTTCTTTACCGTTTTCAACCAAAGATTTTGTCAAGTCATGCCCCTTTACTACCGATAGACTCTTTTAAAATAAATGCGAAAGAGCACTTGAAAGCTTTAAAGCAAAAAAACTTTTTAAAGTCTGAGTTAATAGCTAAATTTTTAGAAATAGAAAAGCTCTGTATTGATTTTATAGAGCTTAAGTTTCATTTAAAAATCTCTATCCACTCTCCTGAGCAGTTAAAACTACTTTTGCAAGCTCTTCCCTTAGAGTTAAAACTAAAACAATCGCTTTTTCTATTTTTCCAGTCTGCTTTTTACGTTAAATTTGCCAAAGGCTCTCTTGACTTTGCAAGGTATGATCAAGCTCTTAAAGCTGCAGAAGAGCTAATTTTTCACCCTGAACAGTTAGAGAAATGAAATCATTTTTTCTCAACTAAAAATTCTCGGTGTCATGCTAGCGAAAATTAAGCCCACCCCCTTATTTCGCTTAATAAAAACTTTCCCAAAAAGATTTTTTATTTCCTATTAAAATTTGTAATTACTGGCTACTTCAGAACTACCTAAAAGAGGAATAAAAAACCTTCCTTATTGACTTATAAGAAATAAAAAACTATATTGACTGGCAAAATTGTGAATTAATCTGAAAAAAAGCAGGTCTAAACCCCCTTCTGGACTCCAATCTCACGCAAAAAAATATCTTCTAGCTAATTACTGTTAGCATTTTTAACTAGCTGACAGACAATCATATTTATAGCTTTTTTCTATTCATTGCTTAAGGCCAAAAGTCCTTCTTTTCATCGATTTCGTCACATAAAAACTTACCCTCGAAATATCTATTGGTAACGAGTAAAAATGGAGCACTCATGAAACTGTTTAGATACCTTTTATTAATGACAGCAGGTTTGACTTTGGTTCACCTTCATGGCCAGCAAGAGACTGGTTTTGAAAGAAAATTAGATGCAAGAGATGAAGCGCCCGCGCGTGAATTTGTTGAATCAAAAGAAAATATCGATATCAAGAAAAAAGCCAATAATCTCGAAATTAGTGGCGACGTTCGTTTTGTATGGCAAAATCAGCATGAAAAAGGAGAGGTTCTCTATGTAGATGGCCATCGCTCAGGTTCTAATTCAGATTCCTTTTCTCCGGTAATTCCTTTTGATGCAGACGACTATGTCAAAAGTAGATATCGCCGTTTAAGAGGAGGAGACCGTGTAGGACGCGATCAAATTCCCATTTCTTTTAATAACTTCAATGTAAAATTTAGCGTTAGGTTTAAGTATGATTTTGACCAAACCTGGTCGATGGCTCACTTGCAATTTAACAACTTAGCAGGGACCACTTCTGTAAATGAGTGTAATGGATTTGCACCTGTTTTTAACGAGTTTGGCAATGATGTTGTTCGGTTTGCTAGAGTAAATCGCGAATATTTAGGAAAAGGAAGTGGATTTGGGCAAGCCATCAATATGCGCAGAGCCTATATCGGCCATACTCTATATGCAGGCGATAATAGCCGTCTAGATATGGAAGTCGGCCGCAGACAGTTAGATGATTTGTTCATGTCAGAAATCCAGTTTAATAACTATTTTGATGGAGTTGCTTTTGAGTATGCAAGCGCAATTGATAAGTTTTCCGACTGGTATTTAACCGCTGGGGTATTTGTTGTAGACCAACGCGTCGATCATTTTGCGCCGGTTATTGAAATTGGATTTTTAAATATTTTAGATTCTAAGATTGACGTGCGTTACTCCTTTATTGACTGGCGCGCCAAGCTATGCAATCGCTGCTTTATTTTTGATCCAGAAGGAAGCAAGTTTGAAATCTCTCAAATCACTTTAGCTTATCAAATGACTCCTACAATTTGCGATTATGCACTTCCGATGGAACTTTATGGAGGATTTTTGGTAAACACGGCAGCTACACGCAACCCTTTTACTAGTAATAAAAAAGCGAACCTAGGCTGGTACTTTGATCTGTATATGGGCAATGTTCGTAAAAAAGGGGATTGGTCTTTTGAATTTATCTATACCGCTGTGCAAGCGCAAGCAGTACCAGACTACGATGTATGCGGAGTTGGCAGAGGAAATATCATGAATAACCGTTTAGAAGATTACCTTCCCGGCAACTTCCCTCAGCTTTCTACTCAAACGATTTCATCTGGCTCGTCAGAAATTAACGGATACATTCCAGGTCAAGGAAATGCCAACTTTCAAGGCTGTCTTTTTGACTTTCTTTACGCCGTTACAGATAATTTTTCCATCGATTTTTCAGGTGAATTTTCCTATGCACTTGATAAAAAAATTGGAGGTGCTCATAAGTACCATAGCGTAGAAATTGAGTTTCTTTACGCTTTTTAACGGATGTGTAATCAATTTGCTCTCGCTCTTGGCAAGGCTTGTGTAAGCCTTGCCTTTTTTATTTTAGACTATTTTGCAAGACTTGCTACAAAAAATTTGATGATTTAAATTTTTGATCTACTCAATAAAACTTTGCTCTGCTAGTCTGCTTAAGTAGATTCTTTTCTTTAAATCGATCCAACATCAAGGAAGTTAAGTTTAAAGAAATTTTTATCAAAATCAGTATAAACAGTGACAACCTATACTTAAACACTCCTATAACGGCATTAGTTATGAAAACTTATCTCTATTTTTTTTGTTTGATGGCACTAGTTACCGGGGCTTTTGCACAAGAGCCTAAAAAGAAGACAATCTGCTTGAATATGATTGTAAAAAATGAGAGCAAGGTAATTACCAGGTGTCTAAAAAGCTTGAAACCTATTCTTGATTACTGGGTGATTTTAGATACTGGTTCTACCGATGGGACGCAAGAAATTATCAAAGAGTTTATGCAAGATATTCCAGGTGAGCTGCATGAAGATCCTTTTGTAAATTTTGAATATAGCCGCAATAAAGCTTTGGATTTTGCTAAAGACAAAGCAGACTATATCCTTTTTATTGATGCTGACGAATATTTTCGTATTCCTGAAAACTATGTGATGCCAAAATTAGATAAAGACTTTTATTATGTCACTACTGAGTTTGGCGGGACAGATTATGCGCGTGTACTACTGATCAAAAATGCATTGAATTGGCGCTGGGTAGGAGTATTACACGAAGCGATTACCTCTCCTCAAGCAGTTACTTCCGCAGTTTTGCCTGGAATTAAAAATATTGTAAAAACAGATGGCGCTCGCTCTAATGATCCCCAAAAGTTTCAAAAAGATGCAAAATTATTAGAAGATGCTCTTAAAGACGACCCTAATAATACGCGCTATATGTTTTATTTGGCTCAAAGTTATCGCGATGCCGGAGATTTTGATAAATCGATTGAGTGGTATCAAAAGCGCATAGAAAAAGGGGGATGGGATCAAGAGCTTTTTTGGTCTATGCTTCAAATTGGAAGAATGCAGCAGGCTCAAGGAAAGTCTTCTGATCTTTTTCTTCCTTCTTATTATCATGCCTATAATTACCGTAGTAGCCGCGCAGAACCTATTTATCAGCTAGCGAATTACTATCGCTCAAAAGGTGACTATGCAGCTGGTTATCTAATGGCTAGTATAGGTGCGCAAATTCCTTTATCTAAAGATCTTCTTTTTGTAGAAAGATGGATCTATGATTATGGTTTACCGCTAGAGCTTTCTATTTGCGCTTACTGGGTAGGAAAGTTTGAAGAGTGTCGCGATGTAAGTTTAAAGATTTTAGCGCAACCTAATTTACCAAAAAATGTGAAAGAATGCGTGGAAAGAAACTTGTCGCTTGCTAATAAAAAACTTGCCGACATCTATTTCAATAATCTTTCGTTAAAAGAAAAAGCTGCTTAAAACCATGTAAAAGCCCAAAAAATTTTAAGTTTCTTGGGCTTTTATTTCTTAAAAATTACTAATGCATTTTAGGGTCTAAAGCATCTCTTAAATGATCTCCCACAATTGCAATAGTAACTAAAAGAAGGGAGAGCAAAATTGCTGGTGGCCAAAGAAGGTAGCTTTCCGCAGGGAAAGCGGCTCGACCCTCTTCCATCAATACACCCCATGAACTAGATCCTTCTTCTCCTAAACCTAAAAAAGAGAGGCCAGCTTCTGCCGTAATTGCGCTCATTACAGCAAAGGGAATCAACGTTAAAAGAGGGGGAATAGCATTGGGCAATAGATGATAAAACATGATGTGGTAGTGATTAAATCCTAGCGCGTAGCAAGCTTCGATATAACACAGCCCTTTTTGCTTTAAAAATTCTGCCCGAACAAACCGGCTAAAGGTAGTCCAATTAAATAACCCAATGACGCTGATTACTAAAAAAATAGATTTGCTTTGAAAAAAAGCAATGATCATTAATAACATAAAAAAAATCGGCATAGATTCTAACACTTCAATGGCTCTGCAGATAGCTAGATCAATTTTTCCCCCGTAAAATCCAGCAATGGCTCCAATGGGAACTGCAATAAGTAGCGCAACGCTAATGGCAAATATACCAACAGATAAAGAGGTTCGAATGCCAAATAGCAGCGCCGCAATGAAACTTTTGCGGTTCGAACGCGTAAGCTCTTTTAGTCCAACATGTTGATTAAGAGCTTGTTCTCCCCCAAGGTCATCTTCCCAGTGATAAGGTGAAAGAAGCGGCATGACTTGATACTTTAGTTTTCTTAGTTCTCTTTTTAACCAGCGTTTTTTTTCTTTGCTATACTGTAGCTCTGCATGCGCTTTTTCATACTGCTCCACCAAAGATTTTGCTTCTCTTATCTGCTGCTTTTTTTCCAAAGAAAGAGAGAAAAATTTTTCTTGGCAAGAGCTACTTCTACAGTTTTTTAAAAAAAAGTCGAGCCTTTGTTTTTCTTTGATATAGCTTGGGCTAAGGGCTGCGATTTTTTTAAGAAGGCTCTTTTTTTGTTCTTTTTCCCTTTGACGCTGAAAATGCCACAAAGTGGGAAGAGCGGTCCGTTTTTTCTCTTTTTTTTCATAAGCGGATCGATAGGCGGCAAGTCTGCTGTGCTGCTTTTGCAGCTGCTGGAAACTTAATAAAAGATTAAGCGTTGCATAGTCTGTAAAAAATTGTAGTTCATGAGACCAACTGGGAAGAATAGGGTTTGCCGTGAAAGGACTGTTTTTTAACGATGCTAATTTTTGTTGCAGTTCTGTTTGCTTTTTTAAATTCAGCTCAGCAGAAGAGGCTGGATCTTTTAAAGGAAAAAAAAAGAAAAAGAAAAAAAGAGCAAATTGTAAAAAAATGAGGTTAGTGACAACTATTTTTTTTATTTTAGGCCAAAA
>CATLPS010000050.1 GCA_950054535.1 uncultured Chlamydiae bacterium
TAGCAATTTCTTGGAAAGTTTTAGCGTTTAAAATAAGTAAAAATGAGGAGTAGTTTTTAGCATCGGCAACCAGCGAAATGACTACCCCTTCTTCTTCGCACTCTAATTCGTTTGCTGGTACAAAAAATGGTTCTCCTGGATAGCACCCCTCTTGTTGCCATACCAAGCTTTTTTTTGTTTGTAAATCTAGCTTATAAAGCGGCCTTTTTTCGTTGAGGAAAAGAGTATCGCGACTATCGCAAAGATAGAGATAGCGATATTTTTGGCCACTTAACATAGGGTGAAAAGAGGGTAGCTCATGAAACTCTTTAAAAAGAATATTAGTGGTGACTTCTTTGGTTTTTAAGGGAAGAGAAAAGCGCACAAGTTGGCTTATAGAATAGTTTTCGCTTTCAGAAGTTGCTCTACCATGATTTTTCATACGCTCTATAATTTTCGCGTCGTAATAACAGATCAGATCTAAAAAAATTTTTCCCTCTTCTTCAAATGCATTCACATGGTGAAAAGAGAAAAAGGGCACAGTAGGATAGCGGCCCATTAAAGCCCCCGTGCGACGATCTATTACCAAAAAACGGCTTTTTTTCTGAGTTTGCCAAGTAAAATGGTCTATAAAAGGATGGGTAGGATCAAAAGGTTTTACAGCCACTAAAGGTGACTCTGTTAGAATATAGTAATTTTTAGTGAGCGCAAAACTATGCATATAGGCTAAAGGCTGCGCTGCAAGGCGCACTACAACTTGAGGACTACATCCTTTTTTCCATTTACAAATAAGATAAGAGGGCGAGCTAGATAGCTCTAATCCACAGTTAAAGAACTCCCCTGTTTCTAAGTCATAACAAGGATGAGAAGAGTAGCGCTGCTGCAAAGAGGGAGGATCGAGCAAAGAAGGTCCTATTGGGGTTAAATCGGTGGGATTAAACTTAATAAATCCTCCTTCTCCTAAAGCAATTGCCTCTTTATTTATAAAAATTAAATTTTGATTAGCGTTGCTCCACTTTTTTTTCTTTGTCAGCTTTAGCCAGGAGGCAAGTTTTTCCATCCAACTGGGAAAATAAGAGGTTTTAAAACCTGGATAATGAAAAGAGTGAAATTTAAATACCTGCTGGTAGGCATCTGTGCGTAAAAATCGATTTGTATACCAAATGGAACCATCGGCAATAGTAAACTGATGTAGCATCGCAAGTCCATCAAACCAGTGTTCGTTTTTTGCTGTGCCAATAGCAACATTTACAGGGCCATTGCGAATGTAGCTTCCCTTTAACCAGTTTGGTAGTGTGCCTTCCACTGCTAAGGGCAAGTTTGTTATCTCTTCTTGTAAGTCAGCAAGCGGCTGAGAGTCTGTAGATGATGAGCTCACATTTGCCTTGATAAAAAATTTTAGTGCCTTTCACTACTACTTTCATTGCTAATTAATAGGTTCAATCACGCCGCAAGCAACTTTTATTTTAGAAGCTCCTGCCTTTAGAGTCTCCTCTTCTTCTTTTGCGTTAATAACAATAGAGCGACCTAATATAGAATTTTTTCCTTGAAGCTTAATCATTTTATTCACTGTTTCATAAAAGGCCTTGCCCTCTTGATTAGCCATGAGATATCCTAAGTCACCTAGATGTTGTCCTTCCACCGTTTGCTGACCATCTTGACTAAAAGGATGGTAATGGGCTCCCATAAAGTCGGGGTTCTTTCCTTGGCATTCGCCAAATTCATGAATATAAAGACCATGCTTTCCCGGCGTTAATCCTTGAATGACTGCTCGAATGTGTACCCCATCTTTTACTTTGCTAAACTTTACTGTTCCTTTAATAGAGCTCTCTTTTAAAGGTTCAATGATGGCTAGTGCTTCTGTCATTTCACTAACTGAAAAAGAGGGACTTTGCAAAGTTTGTAATGCAGCAATTTGGCCTTTATCTTCATAGTAACCTGGGCTACTATTGCTTTTATCTTTCGTTTGATTTGTCTGCAAAGGATCTTTACAAGTACATCCATTTAGAAAAGAACCAAAATAGACAAAAAAGATCAAAAGTAATTTTCTTTTTGGTTGTTTATTTTTAAGTAGCGTCATTGCTTCTCTTTGGTAAGTTTTATTTGCGTATAGGCAAGCGTAAATGAGTCAAAGAAAATCTATAATAGAAAAAATTTTATCTATCAATTTTTAAATGGCAAGAGAGTAAAAATTGGAGGCAGGTAGTTAAAGGAGAGAGATAAAGCTAGCTTCGTCCAACACCTTGACTTGCAAAAGATGCGCTTTATCGAGTTTAGAACCAGGATCTTTACCAGCTAAAAGGTAATCGGTTTTTTTGCTAATCGTAGAAAGTATTTTTCCTCCTCTTTCTTTGATCAAAGTGGCAGCGGCTGCTCTAGTATAATTTTCTAGTGTGCCGGTTAAAACAAACTGTTTATTTTCAAAATAATGGCCTGTAAATAGTTGCAGCTTTTGTGACTTAGGCGTTACTCCTAAATTTAGGAGCTCTTCTATCTCTAATAAATTTTCCTGCTCTTGAAAATAAGTAATTATTGCCTGCGCTACTTTTTCGCCAATCCCTTCTATTTTTTGTAAACTTGCCGCGCTGATATTGGTCAGACCAGCAATAGAGCCTACTTTAGTAGCTAACAGCTCGGCTACAGCAGTGCCTACATACTTAATGCTAAGCCCCATGATAAAGCGCTGAAGGGAGATCTCTTTTGACCGCTCAATACTAGAGAGTAGATTATGCGTTGATTTCTTTTTAAACCCTTCTAACTGCAAGATTTTTTCTTCATCAAGCCTAAAAATATCGGCCGGTTTGCTGATCAGCTTTTTTTGAAAAAGTTGCCAAATTACCTTTTCTCCTAGATGCTCAATATCAAATGCCTGTTTGCCGGCAAAATAGATCAAACGCCGTACTTGCTGTTCTGGACATTTTTTTTCATTAGGACAGCGAATGGCTACTTCGCCTTCTACTTTCACGGTGGCTGTTTGACAGGCCGGACAAAAAAGAGGCATTTTCCAGGGAAGAGAGGAGCTAGGCCGTTTCTGCAAATTTACTGAGACGACCTTTGGAATCACATCGCCCCCTTTTTCAATGATCACCTCATCGCCTATGCGAATATCTTTACGCAAAATCTCTTCTTCATTATGTAAAGTGGCTCTAGCAATCGTGCTGCCTGCTAAAAAAACCGGCTCTAATTCTGCCACAGGTGTAAGCACGCCCGTACGTCCTACTTGTACTGTAATTTCTTTAATTTTGGTAAATGCTTGCAAAGCGGCAAATTTATAAGCAATTGCCCAGCGAGGATGTTTCCCCGTAGCCCCTAATCTTTTTTGCTCTTTTAACTCATCTAGCTTAATGACTACGCCGTCAATATCGTAGGTTAAAGAAGAGCGCAGCTCTTTAATCTTTTCAATAAATTGCCAAATTTCTTCTATGCTAGAGCAGCGGGCAGTGTGGGACAAGGTAGGTAGCCCTAAAGAGCGAAGGTAGTGAAATAGATCTGACTGAGTAGCAGCTAGCGAAAAGTCTTCGTTTTCCGCTATACCATAAAAAGCAATCGACAGGTTTCTTTTGGCAGTCTCTTTTGGATTTAAAAGTTTAAGCGATCCTGCCGCGGCATTACGGGGATTAGCCCAAGTTACTTCCCCTTCTTGCATTTTTTGCTGGTTGAGAGTGGCAAACATCGCATGCGTCATGAATACCTCTCCCCTCACCTCTAGCTTATCGGGAAATTTCTCTCCATGCAGCCTTAAAGGAAGAGTTAAGATGGTGCGCATATTGGCGGTAATATCATCTCCTTGCCACCCATTTCCTCTGGTAACTCCCTTAACAAAATGACCTTTTTCATAAAGAGCAGTAACAGCAATTCCGTCCATTTTTAACTCGGCCGAAAAGTTTGCCTGCTCTTTGCCAGTAAGTTTATGAATGCGTTTGATAAAGGTTACAATCTCTTCTTTATCATAAGAATTTGCTAAAGAGAGCATGGGGATAAGGTGATTGACAGCTTGAAAACCTAAGGTTAGGTTTTCAGACACTCGCTGAGTAGGCGAAGTAGGAGAAATCCATTCAGGATGGCTTTTCTCCATTTCTTCTAGTTTTTTGTAGAGCAGATCAAAATTTTCATCAGAAATTTCAGGCGCATGTTTGGAGTAATAAAGGTGACTATGATGCCAGATTAACTGACATAACTTTTCATACTCTTGCACAGACGCTGCCACTTCTCTTCTCTTTTTTTATTTTTTCAGAGATTATCTTATAAGGTAATCTCTGAAAAAAATTCAAATAAAAAGAAAAGATAAAACTTCTATTTTTTTAACTATTTTTTTAAAAATTAAATAGCGTTAAGTTATTGGTGGTGGATTAAGACAACTTAAAATTTGCTATTTTTGTACCTATTTTGTCTATTTCCATAGCTGTTTTATCTATTTCCATAGCTGTTTTGTCAGCTGTTTTGTTAGCTTTTTTTTTAGAAGGTCTGACACCAGATTTTTGAGATGCATCGTAAAATAATTTTCGGTTTGCTCTTTTATAAATTACTTCACGGAATTCACATAGCCCTTTTGGTTGGTTAGCTTTTACTGCTTTTTTCCACTTTTGACGAATTTTTTCTAGCTTTCTGAGTTCTTTTTCTCTTTGTTTAATTATTTTTATATCTGGTACAGGAAGTTTTGCTTTGTTTGTTGTTATATCTATATTTTGAAAAGAGGAACAAATTGAATTCATATAAAACCTTTATTTTATTGTTTTTGAAATTTAGTTAATTTTTTGTTAAAATTTTACAAAGAATATAAAACAATAAGATGTAAAAATCAATAATAAATCCATTTTTTTAAATAAAAAAAACAATTTATATAATAAAATTTGTATTTTATAAAAAAAATAAAAATGTAAATTTTAATTTACATTTTAAAAAAATAAACAATATTGTTTATAGAATTAGAGCGTTTTTGTAGAAAAAAAATGAAAAGTTATAAAGAGATACTAAAAATCATTGTAGCTAAAGGCGCCACTTCTATTGCTAACCCTGATACTAAATTTTCTGGGTCGATGATCACTTGAGGAGAAGAATTGATTTTTCCACTACCCCCATAGCAAAGCGCATCGCTATTAAAAAGCTCTACCGCAGTTTTAATATCAAATAGAGGCAAAAAATAGTGATAGTGATAGCTTGGCGTAAAATTATGTACGCAAAGCAGAGTTTCCTTTTCTGTTTTACGTAAATAGCTAATGGCGCTATTTTTTTGATCTTGAAAGCTTACCCATTGAAAAGTTTTCTCATCAAAGTCTTTTTCCCATAAGGCTGGATGATAAAGATACAAACGGTTGAGTTCTTTAACTAAGTCAGAAATTTGCCTATGATCGGCAAACTGTAGTAAACACCAATCGATCTCTTTTTTGCAGTTCCACTCATTCCACTGACCAAACTCCATTCCCATAAAGAGAGATTTTTTCCCAGGCTGGCAATAGAGATAGCTTAGCAAGAGACGCAAATTAGCAAATTGTTGCCAACGATCGCCGCTCATCTTAGAAAGAAGATGCTTTTTCCCATGCACTACCTCGTCATGAGATAAAGCGCAAATGAACTTTTCGGAAAATGCATAGACGAGGCCAAATGTCAAATCATGGTGATGGTAAGTTCGATAAAGAGGATCTTGCGAAAAATAACGCAAAGTATCGTTCATCCAGCCCATATTCCATTTAAAATCAAACCCCAGGCCGCCATTTTCTACTAGCTGCGTCACGGCGGGAAAAGAGGTCGACTCTTCGGCAATGGTGATCACCCCTGCCACTTGCTGATGTAGCACCGAGTTAAAGTGTTTTAAAAATTCAATGGCAGCTAAATTTTCTTTACCTCCATAGATATTTGGTATCCACTCTTCGTGTTCGCGGCCATAATCTAAATAGAGCATCGATGCTACAGCGTCTACTCTAAGGCCATCTACATGCATTTTTTTGCACCAATAAAGGGCATTTGCAATCAAAAAGTTAGATACCTCATGACGGCTAAAATTAAAGATGTAGGTGCTCCAGTGGGGGTGGTAGCCTTGCCTAGGATCGGCATGTTCATAAAGGGCAGAGCCATCAAACTGGGCTAAAGAAAAACTATCAATGGGAAAGTGACCTGGCACCCAATCTAAAATCACTCCTATCCCCGCTAAATGAAGGAAGTTCACAAAGTATTGAAAATCTTGCGGCGTTCCGTGTCTACTCGTGGGCGCAAAAAAACCGGTGACTTGATACCCCCATGATTCATCTAAAGGGTGCTCCTGGATTGGCATTAACTCTACATGAGTAAATCCCATCTCTTGACAGTAAGCGGCTAAACGATGAGCAAGCTCTTTATAATTTAAAAATTGCCCATCTTGCTGATTCCAAGAACCTGTATGTAACTCATAAATCGACAACGGCGTAGCATGCTGATTCTTTATTGCTCTTTGCTCTAGCCATTTTTGGTCTTGCCATTCAAATTCATCGATATTAGAGAGAATAGAGGCGGTAGCAGGGCGCATTTCACTTTGAGTGGCGTAAGGATCGGCTTTGATGAGTCGCTGCCCTTGCCGAGTATGAATTTCAAACTTATATTTTTCGCCAGCTAAGAGTCCTGGCATAAAAATCTCCCACACGCCGCTATATCCTTGCATACGCATAGGATTTACTCTGCCATCCCAATAATTAGAGTCGCAAAGTAGCGAAACGCTTTTGGCATTAGGGGCCCAAACTAAAAACTTGGCTCCTTTTACCCCTAGATGCGTAGTTTTCCTTCCTCCCATGCGATCGTAGAGGTCATAGTGCACTCCACGGCTAAAAAGATATTGGTCTAACTCGCCAAAAGTAGAAGAAAAACTATAGGGGTCATGGGCTAACAGACCATTTTGATGATAAATGCGGTAATCGAAAACGGTTGTCTCTTTTGGAACTTCATATTCAAATAAGCCGGATGAGTCTACTTGGATGGCCTGAACAACACTTCCAAAAAGCTCCAAATGAAGCTGATTAGCCCCTGGACGCCATAGCCGAATCACTTTTGCCTCTCCTTTTTCTTGTAGTCCTAAAAAAGAGTGCGGCTGATGGTGAGAAATTTGGGTCAAACGGGAAAGCTGCTCGTAAAAAGAAGGCTCAAAAGAAAAAGAATGTAACGACATAGATCAACTAAGTAATTTTAAGATAGTAACAAGGCCGATCTTAACTGATGCTAAATAAAATTATCAAAGAAATAGTAATGATCTTTTTTTAATTGCAGTGGCTGGCAAAGCAAAATCATTCTGCCCTGATCTTTTTTTCCTTCTCTAATGCGACACTGTTTGAAGTGGCGCGCATTTAAGTAAATTGCCGTCTCTTGCTCTTTTCCTGTATGAAATTCGCAGCGGCGAATTTTTTTTTTGCTCCATTCTAAAGCAAATTTCCCTTGCATGATTTCTAGATTCACGAAACGCCCGCAGTGAAAGGAAGCTGGTAGTAGCGGTAGTAAGTCAATCCTCTCTTTTTCTTGCTGAATAAAAAGCTGGCGCATGAGTTGCGCTCCTTGGCTTAAAAGAGTAAGCGCGCTCGCCTCAGAAGAGAGCTCTTTATCCGGCAAAATTCCTTGATAAAAAGGATCTTGTAAAGTAGGAACAAGCAAGCTTTTAAAGCCCGCTAAAAAAAGCTTTTGGTAGCTTTTCATGACAGACTCTGCGCAGCGTTGCGCAAGTGCCACTTGGCACTCGTGCAAAAGCAGGAACGTCCCTTCTGTGCTTGGACTTTCCACTTTGGGAATAAGCTGCCCTAAACGATACCATAGAGGAAAAATCTCAGAGAAATCAAGGCGACGTTTGATCATTTCCCAATCTTGAGATTTGTGACTTCCTAAAGAAAGCCGCTCTAAACCTGGAAGAAAATCACTTGACATGGCACTTTCGCTACTTAAAAGCAGACGGCTTTCTTTTGCTTTTAAATGCCACTCTTTCTCTTTGGAGAAAAAAGAGAGCGTCTCTTGATCTGTCTTTTCTAATTCAAAAAAAAGACCAAAAGTATTTTGGCAACTTCTTAAAGAGTAGCGGTAAAAACCAAAAACAGTCTCTGCCCATACGCGAATACACCCTTTTTCCAAGTCATTTTGCACGGTAAAGTTTTGCACAGGGCCTTTAATTTTAAATTGCAGCTCTAAAATTAAAGGAGAAGAAAAAGTCGATAAATCAAACACTTTTATACAAGCTGGAAAAACCTGGATTTGATAGCGAGAGCCAGGCAAAATCGAGCTAGCTCCAGGTAAATGGGAAAAAGGTTTGAGGCGCTCTGCAATTTCAATCCGCATGATTCTTACCTTAAAAAAAATTTGACTTTAGGAAAGGCAGCGTCCGATAAGACCGCGCGGGGTGTTGGTAACTAACTCTACTTCTACTAGCTCGTTAGAAGCTAAAGAAATATTTGGAATGATTACTTCTAAAAAGTTGTCTGTATGGCCAAAGGCGCCCTCATCGCTGTTTTTTTCGGTGAGCACCTTCATTTTTCTACCCACAAACTCTTCTCTTAGCTCATAGGCATATTTCTCTGCTAAACGCATGACCTCTTGCTTGCGAGATTTAATTGTTTCGATAGGAATTTTATTTGGCATCAGAGCAGAGCGAGTACGAGGTCTATCGCTATAGGGAAACATATGCACCTTGGCAAACTTGACCGCTTGCATCACCTCTAAGGTTTCTGCAAAATCTTTCTCTGTTTCTCCCGGAAAACCTACAATTACATCCGTAGTAAAAGAGAAATCAGGATTAGCTGCTTTGAGTTTTTCTACCGTTTGTAAAAAAATTTGCCGCGTATACTTGCGGTTCATTCGTTTTAGAACGACGTTAGAGCCTGACTGTAAAACAATATGCATGGAAGGGCAACTGTTTTTTCCTTGTAAAATGGCTTCTGCTAGCTCTTCGTCTACTTCATCTGGATCAATAGAAGAGACGCGTAGCCTTTTGAGTCCAGGTAGCTGATCCACCATTTTAATCAGCTTAGCTAAGGTAATGGGCGGTGTTCCTTTCTCTACTGCGCCATCGTAGTCGCCAATATTGATTCCTGTAAGGACAATTTCTTTAAATCCTTCTGCAATTAACTGACGCACCTCTTGGAGCACCTCTTCTGGCTTTCTAGAGCGTGACCTACCCCTTACATAAGGGATAATACAGTAAGTGCAAAACGAGTTACAGCCATCTTGAATTTTTACAAAAGCGCGAGTATGAGCCTCAAATTGCTTGATAGAAAACTCTGGTAAAGAGTCTTCCGGAAAAATTTTTGCCAGCAAGGACTCTTTTTCTTTATTGGGGACGACGTGGGTGACTCCTGCAAGCTTGCCTACTTGAATAGGGGCGCGTTCGGCAAAGCAACCAGTTACTAATAGCTGGCTTCCTTCATTTTCTCTAGCCAGTTGACGAATTGCATGACGACTACTACTATCGGCCGACTCTGTCACTGTGCAAGTATTGACGATGCAAATTTCTGCTTTTTCACCCTCTTTTACCTCTTGATAGCCTAAAGAGAGAAGTTGATCGCGATAAGCTTGCGATTCGTATTGATTAGTACGACAACCAAGAGTGACAATTTTAAATTTTTTTTCCAAACTAGTTGCCTCGCTTTTGATAGTCGTTGATGCTTTTGCGAAAAGTATAACAAATGAAGGCTCTTTTAGAAAAGAAAAGAGGAACTCTTTTCCTCTTTTCTTTTGATGATGATGAATAAATGAGCTAAGTTTTTAAGCTACAGAAGAAACAGGCGGTTTTTTTTCTTCTTTTAGTAACTCAGCTACAAGCTCAAGCGTATGTTTGATTAAAATTTCATGTTTATTTGGATCTGGCAATACACCTTGCAATTTAAGGCGATTTTTTTTCAATTTACGAACTGCTATATAGGTAATTAATCTATAAACTCCTAAAGCGGACAATAGCCCTCCAATTACTCTATAAATTACTTTACGAACAAACCAAACCAGACAATTTTTGATCTGTTTTACTACTGGCACATCAAGTTTGCTTAAAAAAGCGTCCACTTGTTGATCTTTCGACCAAACGCTATAAGAAATTGTAGTTTCTACCAGCTCTTTTTCTAATTTTCGCAGTTCAGCATCTTTATTTTTTACCTTTTGCAAGTTTTGCTCTGCTTTAGGGTTTGCTAGATTAACTAAAGCAGAATTTAGATGTTTAGCAATAAACTCTCCATCTAGCTGCTTTTCAATAGAGCGGCTAATGGATTTTAAACAAATATCTTCTAAGGATTTTCCGCCGGGAAGATAGTTCATTATTTTTAAAATTTTGGCAATGGAAAGATCTGCTGCATCACTACCTTTATGAACGAGCTCTTTTAAAAGAGGTGCAAGAGTTTTTTGAAACTCTTGACTTTCTTTAGAGGTGGATGGCGTTTTTTCCTCTGCTTTTCTTATTTTTAGTGACTCAATCGCTGACTTATAAATATCAATTGTCATCTCTTTGAGAAACTCTTCGTTAAATAGAGTATCTTTGAGCCCTGCAAGTAGCTCTGGCAATGTCTCTTTTAAAGAAGCCAGCCCGCTTTGTAATAGTTCAGGATCTAAATCGGGAAAAATCTCCTGCAAACTTTGTAAATCTTTTGGCAAAAAGTGCTGAAGGAGATCCATAGAAACTTTGTCATAAGAAATTTTCTCTAACGAAGCTGGGTCTTTGCTAGTAGCGGCCTTTTGCATTTTATCATATAAATTACTTACATGATTATTTAAAATTGTCATGATGTTGATTATTAAACTTTGATCGAATTTTTTTCCTTCTTCTTTCTCTTTCTTTAAGATAGGTGTTAACGCTTGCATTGCTAGCTTGACTACAAGCGGCTGAAGAAGCGTAATGGTTTGATCAATAATTTTTTCGTTAAGCCGGTGGCTTTTATTATCTTTATTGCTTTTAAGGTCAATGACCTGCACTACCTTTTCTATTAAAGGACAAAGAGTTTTTTCACTATCAAGATTTAAAACAAATTGGAGGAAAAGAGGCACAAGAGGCTTTTCTCTATTTTGCTCTTCGCATTTCTTTTTTACTAGCTTTGCTAAAGAGTTAACTGGTTTACAGTATCCATTTTTTTCTACTCTACTTACATCTAACTCTTTCCCTATCTCTTTTTTAAGAAGAGAAGAAATGGCCTCTTTAAGAACACTTACTTTAATAGCAGTGCCAGCTATATTTTGCTCTTCTGGGTTAATTTCAAGAGCCTCAAGATCTTTTTTTACTGCAAAAAAATGGGTAGCAATTGCTTTGGCTATTTGTTCTTTGATTGTTTCTTTAACTATGCCTGCTAAAGAAGGAGGAACGCCAATGGCTGTAAAATCATGCAGATCCATTAAAGTAAGTAGCTCTTGCACTATTTGCTCTGCTTTTCTTTCGTTTTCTCTATCATAAAGCTTTTGCAGAGCAAAAGAAGCTATTTCCTCTTCTTTTAAGCCCTTTGCAGATAAAAGCTCTTGACTATATTCCTCATAGCTTTTTTCTGGATAAAGCTGGGCTAATTTTGCTTCAGCAGCCTTTTTTGGATGTTGCAGCTCTTCTAAAGAAGGAGTAGCAACCACAACATCTGTGAAGAGAGTCAAAATTTTTAAAGCCTTTTGATTACTTAATTTATTTAATTTGTTCATTATCTTTATAACAATTAGCTTAACAGAAGGAGATAAAGCTTCGCTTAGAGTATTGAAGGAACCTGTTAACTCTGGCGGTAATTGAAACTTAGTAATTAAAAGTTCTACTAAATCTTGATTGAGCAGATCTATTCCCGCTACTATCTCTTGCGAATAATAATTTTGCGCTAAAATTTGTTGCTCATTTTCTAAATCTACTAAAAAGAGAAGGGGGAAAACTTCGGCAAAAACTTCAGCTAATTTTTCTTCCCCTATACCTTCTCTGATTATTTGTAAAAGTTGATTAGCAAAGCTACCATCTTTTTCCTCTCCCTCTAGCTTTTTTCCAAAAAGAATAGCAAAGAAATCAGGTGCAATCTTTTCTTTGATGAGAGCAGATCTTTTTTGAATTAGCTCAGCTAAACTACCAGGGTTACTTTCTTGTTTTATGGCAGCCGAAATTTTCTCATACTCTTTTTTATAAGGAGCAAAAATTGTTTGTAAAGCTCCATGCCATTTTTTAGAAATGGTATCGGCCTCTTCAGGAGCTTTTTGCAAAAAGTTAGCGAAACGTGTTTCCAGCTCTTTCTTTACTACCAAAAAGTGGGTAGCGATGACGCTTGTCAGCTCTTTTTTAGCTATGGCTACTAAAGAAGGGGGCAGGCCGATCGTAGTGAGGTCCTGCAGATTTATTAAAGTAAGTAGCTCCTCCACTATTTGCCCAGCTTTTATTTCGTTTTCTTTATCATAAAGTTTTTGCAGAGCAAAAGAGGCTATTTCCTCTTCTTTTAAGGTCTTTGTAGATAAAAGCTCTTGTCTATATTCCTCATAGCTTTTTTCGGGATAAAGCTGGGCTAATTTTGCTTTAGCAGCTCCCTCTGGATTTTGCAGCTCCTCTAAAGAAGGAGTAGCCATTACAGCGTCTTTAAAAAGAATCAAAATTTTTAAGAGCGTTTGACTATCTAAATTGCTTAATTTGTTAATCATCTTTACAGCAATTAGGTTAACAGAAGGAGACAAAGTTTCGTTTAGAGTATTTAAGGAACCCGTTAGCTCTCGTGGTAATTGAAACTTAGTGATGAGAAACTCGACTAAATTTTGATTGAGCCGATCTATTCCCGCTACTATCTCTTTCGAGTAATGATTTTGCGCTAAAATTTGTTGCTCACTTTCTAAATCTACTAAAAATAGAAGAGGAAAAACTTCGGCAAAAATTTCCTCTAGTTTTTCTTGACCAAGGTGGTCTCGCAATATTTGTAATATTGGGCTGGCAGGGCTACCAATTTTTTCTTTTTGGGCATCCTCTTCTCCAAAAAAAGCTTTAAAGAAAGTGGGTGCAATTTCTTTTTTGATGAAAGTAGACCTTTTCTGAATTAGCTTAGCTAACTTACCAGGATTACTTTCTTTTTTTATGGCAGCCGAAAGTCGCTCATACTTTTCTTTGTGAGGAGCAAAGATGGTTTGCAAAGCTCCATGCCACTTTTTAGAAGTAGTATCGGCCTTTTCAGGAGCTTTTTGCAAAAAGTTAGCGAAAAGTATTTCCAGATCTTTTTTTGCTACCAAAAAGTGGGTAGCGATGGCGCTTGCCAGCTCTTTTTTTGCTGTACCTACCAAAAAAGGGGGCAAACCGATTGTAGTAAAGTCATGCAGATCAACTAATGTAAATAGCTCCTCCACTATTTGCTGCGCTTTTCGCTCATTTTCTATGTCATAAAGCTTTTGCAAAGCTAAGAAGGTAAGTTCATCCTGCGTTACGTCATCTAAACAAAATTCATTCAAAGACTGTTGTTCTTTTATGAAGTCATCCATAAAGTCTTCATAAAAGTCTTCATCAAATTTTTCTGGATAGATCTGCTCTAATTTTTTTGTTAAAGCTTCTTCTAGATTTTGCAGCTCTTCTACAGAAGGCGCGGCCACTACAACCTCTTTAAAAAGAGTAAAAATTTTTAAGAGCGTTTGACTGTCTAAATTAATTAATTTATTAGCCAGGCTGGTAATGACTAACCTAAGAGAAGGAGATAAAACTTCTTTTAAAGGGGCCGCTAGTTCTTGCGAT
>CATLPS010000051.1 GCA_950054535.1 uncultured Chlamydiae bacterium
TTATGGTTATGGGGTAGGTTATGGAGTAGGCTCTACCCTTTATCAAGCTCCTTACTGGCAATACTCCGCTTATCAGTACCCTAGCTACTCGCAGTGGGATAATAACCCGGCTTACTACTATTATCCATCTTATTCCGTGCAAAATCAAAACTATCAAATTTACAGTGAAGAGACAAATAACGAGATAGACTCTTCCTCTTATTACTACCCTAATAACAAACCTACCTCTTCTACTAATGGCGCTAGTGTCATTTTCCACTCTTACGAGGGTGATAACTAACTAAAATCTTGATAGTGGTAGATGGGAGTGCAGTAAAGATCCTTAGCATGAAGAGTCAATAGAGGTTTTTTACCCATTAAAGAAAAAGTATGTGTCACAACTAAGGCAGTGCTCTTAAGCTCTTTTTTAAATTTAAGAAGTAGTTTTTGCATTGCTTTAGGATAGAGATAGCACACCACTAAACTAGCCTTGTCAAAGGAACTGAAAAAAAAGTCTTTTCTTAAAAATAAAAGATTGGGAAAACGGCGCAGTAATTGACAACCCAAGCAAAATAGATAAGGAACAGGGGAAGTCTCATAAGCGATCACTTGACAGTTAGGATAGCGCTTGGCTAAAGCAAAAGCTAAACTACCCCAGCCAGAGCCTAGCTCTAAAATAACTCCCGAAAGATCGTCAGGTAAAGAGCTCATTAGAGCGCATTTTACTTTTTTTGAAGTAGGTGTGGGAGAGATACCATTTTTAAAAGAAAAGCCAATAATAGAAGCCGCTACTGTAACTAGTAAAAAAAATAAAAGAGAGAAAAACATATTACAATTGTTGATGAAGAGATAAAAAGCTATCTTACTTTTTATCTCTTTTACAAGAAGTTTAACCTTTTAAAACGGTAATTTTTTCTGTTCCGTAAACTTTTTTGCCCTGTAAAGTCGTTTTCTCTACTTCAACGGGATCCACCACTATTTTAATTTCTTGCATATTTACCCAGGAAGCACAAGGAGCGCTCGTATCCTCTACAAACATGGTACCTACAAAGAGAAATTTTCCCTGGTATTTTTCAATTTTATTAAATTCCACTGTTGTATGCGGATCTAAACTTTTAAAAAGCACCCAGGTATGACCAGCAGAATCTTCTTCAGAAAGGCACTGCATTTTACCAGATTCAAAGCGATAGACTACGTTACCTGGATTGACGTTAGCATGATTATTAATCCCTGGTGTAAATCCCGTAGCTATCAATAACAGGGTTAATAAAAAAATGGATGGAAATAGCTTTTTCATTTTTCTCCTTGTCTTTTAATGATTCGTGCCGAAATGGTAGATAATTTACTCTTTTTTTGAAACTAAAATAAAAAAAATTTTTATTTTTTTTTAAGTGGCTTCGGCAATTTTTTTTAAGCTTTGCTTGCCAGCCTTCAACAGCGCCTCCTCTTTAGTATGGTGGCCAAAGATAATAAGCATCGTATTGCTATAAATAGCTCTTAGCTTGGCCAGCGTCCAGGTAGAAGAAGAGATTTCGCCATAAGACTTACGAAAAGTGTCGTGCGAGGTAGCTGGTAACAAACTATGGACAATAGAGAGGTCAATAGCAGGATCGCCTAAGTGAAGATCGCCCCAATCAATTACTCCTGCTAAACGGTGAGAGGAGTCTACCAGTAAATGCCTCATATATAAATCTCCATGGACTATAGTATGATGAGTAGGCGGAGAAAAAGTTTGACAAAGCCCTACTGCGCGCTCGATAGCTGCTCGATTGTCAAGCAGTTTTAAATCAGCAATTTTTTGCAGGTTAGCAAAGATTTTATTAGTTAAAGAAGAGCCCTCGATGCGGCTTTGGCATTGATTAGGCAAATTACAGTTGGCAAGTTTTATTTCATGTAAAGAGCGCAAAAATTTTGCCAAAGGCTCCGCCAAAGTAGCTTTTTGCGCTTGTGTCAACAAAACAGAGCAGGCTGTTTTTCCCGGCAAAAAGGCATAACCACTAAAAGGCCAAGGAAAATGGTGCGACGGTTTTCCCAGCCACTTAGGAAAAGGGATGGGCAAAGAAAGCAAAGGGGCTATTTTTGGCAAAATAGAGCTCTCTTTTTGCAAAAGTGTCAGCGCACTTGTGCGCCTTGGAAAACGAAAAACATATTTTTTATCGAGCAAAAAAGCGCTATTGTCCCACCCGACTCCTAAAAGAGTGAGCTGCAGGGGTTTTAAAAAAGGAAACTGTATTTTAATAAGCTCAAAAGCAAGTTCTGGCTCTATCGTACGTTCTGCTTGCCAAGGAAAAGACATTTATTACTACTCCTCTTATTGTAACTATTCAACTATTTAGCAACTCTTTGTCAAAGCTTTATTAATTAAAATATTTTATAATTAAACTTATTTAATAATTAAATTAGTTATTGTTTTGCTATCTTATAAAACTATTTCAATAATACACTTTAAAATATTCTTTTAAATAAACCAAAAAAGTGATATTATCTTTTATAAAAAGGAATTTTAAATGACGACTTTAATAAATTTTTTTACTGCCATTGAGTACGAAGCTCCAAGAAGCCGCATTGATTCACTTAGACAAAAAGTAGATAGTTACTTTTATCTGGGAGGAAAAAAGGCATCTATTATTGATCTAGAAATAGCAAATAAAAATCCAAAGCAAGCATTTTTATGTGATAGGCAAGTTTCTTCATTAAACAAAGTAATTAAAATTGCTTCCTATTTTACTTTAATTATTCCTATTGCTTTGTTACTTACAAAAGCAGTGTTGCGCTCTTTTTATAGCGTTCATGTAATCACTAAATATGAAACTATGCAAGTTTCTAAAGAAGAGTACAAAAAAGTAAAAAACAGCCTAGTAGATTACATAGGGCGAATAAGTAATCTAAAAAATGATCCAGAAATTGAGTGGATCAGTAAATCAGATAAAAACTTGGTTTTTAAACTTAAAAAACATCCAAATTATATCTTTAAAAGACCAGGAGCTAGCTCTCCTTTGGCTACTACCCGCTTAATCAATATGGTGAAGGCTACAAATATTTGCGAAGTGAATCAGCTAGATAAAATTATTATTCCTAAAACAGGAAAAATAGAGGTAGAGCATGAGGGTCAGTGCATTTCTTTTTTAGTGGAAGAGTTTTTTGATATAGAAAAATCAGAAAGCTGCCAAGAAGAGCTTTTTGCTCAACATGCAGACACCATTGAAGAGACAATGGAGCAAATGGCTATTTTTATTGCAAAATCTGGACTAGAGGATATTACTTGGAGAAATATGCCTTTATTAAAAGAAGAGGGCAAGTTTGAAAAAGTAATATTGATTGATCTAGAGTATATGAATGGCCGTACAGGATTTTCAGGGGGCAGGTTTGGCGATCGTGGTCTCATTCGCTGCGCTACTTCTCATACGCAGATACAAAAAATTATCCAGAAGATGCAAGACTTAAAATTACCACAGCAAATGATCGACCTTGCTGAAGCAAGAGCACTAGATAGAAAAAACGAATTCGCTAAAAATCAAAGGCTAGCTGATTTTTATAAAAAAAATGAAATTACTAAAGGTAATGAAATAATTGAAATTGATCTTGATTCTCTTGGTTTAGATCTAGAGGAAACAGCAAACTATCTTTGTGAGGAAAACGGAGAAGAAATTTTTAAAAAAGTTAGTTTAAGAGAAGCTGTATTAGAAATAGTTGATTATCTTAATGAAACAATTCGTACAGCAGAAGAAACATTACCCATAAAAGCAAGACGCCAAATTTTTATAAATACAAATCGCTCTTCAATGCAAAGATACTATTATCTTGGATTAAGTGACCGTGAAGTAGTTAACTTAGTCATTAATGAAGAAAATAAAAATAATTTATGGCTTTATCGCATTCTCAACGCGCTACATCAACATGGCAAACTATTTGAGTTTAAAGAACAATCTCCGGGTCAATGTGATAGATATATAGTTCAAGCCTAACTATTATTTACTTCTCTTTTCTTTAAAAAGTTTGTTAGTCAAATGAGTAGTTAAAGGGCTGCTAAAATGGCCTGCTTGCAACGCTTTTTCTCAGTAGCTTTTTTTAGGCAAAAACCAAGTGGTCAAAGCTTGATTTTTGCCTTAAAATCTTTTCTAGCGCTTTAAGCTGTAACCAGGTAAAAGTAGCCATCATTATAATAAAGCGAACTGCACACTGAAAATGAGGAAAAATGGCGCTTATTTTTGTTGCAGAGCTCTCCTCTTTAGAGGTCTTTTTAGCTCTTTATGCGCGCGCCGAGATTAGCGGGCTGGGTAGCCTCAACCAAGCAGCTGGTAGAGCGCCCTATTCTGGTTGGAATGCTGCTCAAATTTTTCAAACTTATTGCCCGCGGGCGCAGTGCAATTATGTCAGAGGAAAATGGATCAAAACAGACTTTCGCTGGCTCCCTCTTTTAGACACTAACAAATATGATGAAAAATATGGACCCGGAGCGGCTCAGCAGGCGATCATCGATTATCGTATTCAAAAAAAAGTAACCTCGCTTAAAATTCCTTCATTAAACCTTCCTCCTTGCAGCTACTTTACTCCCTTTTGGAAAAAAGAGATCCCAGAAGTAGAACGTTTAGATTTAGAAGGGATGTTTGTAAAGTGTCAGGAGCAAAAAGAAGGGCAAAAACGAGTTCGCGAAACCGTTCATCGTTCTTCTTATTAGCTTAAAGCCTTAAGTAGGCGCGTTTTTAAAACGCGCCTTAAAAAGTAAAAAATGAAATTGTTTTTTTGTCATATAGATTTGTTTTAAAAGAGTAGAATGGAACTGAGTAATTTATCTGCGATTGCAGCTTGTGACCCACAAGGAGTTTTAGGAAAGGCTGGAAAACTTCCTTGGCACTGCCCGCAGGATTTAGACCACTTTTCCGCTGTTACTCGTCATCAAATCATTGTAATGGGTTTTCAAACTTATCTAAATTTTCCTAAATTTTATTTTGAAAAACGTTTAGGAATAGTCTTTAGCCGGCAACATCGCCCTAAAAACGAGGTGATTTTTGTTCGCTCTTTGGAAGAGTTTCTTGAACTCAAAAAAACCTTGAAAAAAGAAATTTACATCATTGGAGGAGCGCAGCTCTACACCCTTTTTTTAAAGGCAAATCTCATTAAAAAAGTCATTTTGACTAAATTAAAACATTCTTATAATGGAGATACTTTTTTTCCTCTCTCTTTGATACAAGATTGGCCCCGGCAAACAATTCAAGAAAACTCTCTTTTTTCTATCTATCACTATTTTAATCCTGGCTATCCAAAAGATCCTCTCACGTTACTTTAAGCTATTTTAAAGAAACTAACCATTTTTTTAGTCAGGCCTTCTTACCCTAACCCTTCTTTTACTTATTTTATACTTTATTTTATTAAAAAATTTTTAAATATTAGTATCTCAATTTTTTAGATCTCTCATTGTTTTTTTATCTGTTTTGCACGGATAATTACGGTCGATTTTTAGATCAGCTTATGAAAAATAAAAATAGATAAAAAGCCGTTTTAAAAATTTTTCTAAACATTTTCAAAACGGCTATTAAAATAAGAGTGAAAAACTTCTTTTTTTTGAATTTTTTGTAAGCTAGCAAACAGACTCAGATTCAAATCGACTTTTTAAAGCAGAAACTGCTCCTGGCTTAGGCTTCGTTGCCTCTTCTGCTTTTTTCAACTTGCTTTCTTCGCTTTCTTCGCTTTCTTCTAGCTCATCATCATCGCCATAAAGAGCTCCCACACCATCTGCTCCCAAAGCACGACGCGCTGCATTACCTTCTTGGGGAGGAGTAAAAAAGAGAGGATTTGGTTTTTTTAATATAGGCTCTTCTTGTTTAATTTTCTCAGCTAGGCCTTTCTCCATCTTCTCTAAAAGACCTTGAAAACTTTTTAAAGTTTGAATATCTTTAGCGTTATCAAAAATAGTTTCAGCAAATTGCTCCGTAACTTGCGCTTCTTTTAAAAGTGCTTTTATTGTCTCATTGTCAAATGCGCCAGAAGACTCACACCATTCTATGTGACTTCTCAATTTTGTTAATTCTGCTAAATCTGACTTGTTGGTACGTTTGTTGATTTTTTTTCTATGTTCCGTGAAATTATTTGCATCAGCTGCTTGATGAAAAATAGATTTTTTTTCTTCGGGTTGCTTTTCTTTAATAGTTTGCTCTTCCGTTAATGGTTTTTCTTTAGGCGGCTCTTCTGCTGGTGGCTGTTCTTTGGGGTGCTCTTCCGTTAATGGTTTTTCTTTGGATTGTTCTTCTGCTGATGGTTGTTTTTCAGGTCTTGGTTGCAAAGGTTGTGGCTTCTCTTTTGTTAAATCTTTTTGTCTAGTAGTAACCTTAGGCGTTTCTGCATCTATTGGAGATGGTAGGCTGGTTGAGCAATCTACTGTTTTATTTTGCCCTCTTAAAATTACCTGAGGCGCAAAAAAATGCCAAAAAATAATTGCTGGTAGATGAAAAGTAGTAACTGCAGCTTCTTTGAGATGAGAAAATCCATTTTTAAAAGAAAAAGGATTCTGGAGGCCTTCTTTTTTTATTAAAAAACAAAATCCATTGATAGGAGCAGCACCTATACCCCAAAAAGAGGCTGCTAAAATTTTAGAAAACCCTTTTAAAATTAAAAGGGCAATTAAAGCCACTTTTTCTACTGCTATAGCGCAAGGTCCAACTGTTCGCGCATAACCAAATCCGAGCCAAGGCAATTGATTACTTTGATCACTTTCAATAAAGTGTTTTTGAAGAGGGCTTACATAATGCATATTAATATTACCTAATTGTGTTTTTAATAAATGAAAATTTAGGTTTATTGTATTAAAAAAAACATTTTTTTCATATTTAAAAAACTGTTATTTATATAAAATTAACTAAATATTTTTATAAAAAAAGATTTAAATTTATTTGAAAGAAATTATTAATTTATTGCAAAACTGATAAAAACATAAAAAAAATCGTTTTATTATTTTTTTAACAAGAAAAATAAAAAGTTTGATCAAAACAAAGTTTGGTAAAACTAAGGCTTCTTGTTTGATGGAGGTGAAGAGACCTGTTGATAACTTTTGAACCTAATAAGTTTCTTCTTTTCAAGCCTTATCAGAGTATGTTATATTCTGTTACTTTGTAAAACTAGGGAAAGGGAGATACCATGCGTAAGTACCATCATTATGGAATTCCAACTAAGGAAAAACGATCGGATGAAGCGCTTGTGGAAATAAAAGAATTTAAATTTTATTCTACGCCTTTTGAAGCTAACAAATGGCATATCCAGTGGCATCGCTTTCCTGAAGGTCATGGACTACCAGATTTGATCACTCAAGTTCCCCATATCGCTTTTCAAGTAGATGATTTGGATAAAGAGATTCTGAATGCTCGAGTTCTTTTTGGTCCTTATAGTCCATTGCCAGGGTATCGGGTGGCCATGATTGAAGAACAGGGCGTGCCCATTGAATTAATTGAGACAAAACTTACAGACGAAGAGTTATCGGAGCTTGAACAAAAAGAGTTTGCCAAGCACAAATAAAAGAATCGATCTCATCATTATCATCGCAAAAACTTGAGAAAGTATCGGTCATCAAAGATACTCCGCTTCCTATCTAAGGTTATTATAAGATAGATCAACGTTTTTCCTTTTGATGGCCTATAACTAATGGATATCGCATTGAATCTCAATTAGTTCAAAACTTGAAATGAAAGGGTAAAAAAAAACGCTCACGGATTTCCGTGAGCCATTTAGTACAATGATTGGATAGAAAAACTATCCACCTAGTTGGAGGTGGAGAGAATTGAACTCTCGTCCTTGGTAAACTACGAATTAACCACTACATGCTTAGCATCTTGAAATCTTGCCAATTTCTATGCAAGATGCAACATTGAAACTGACTTGCTCTATTTATCTTAAACAAAGGCTCCTAAGAGCATCGAAGCCAAAGTTTGTACCAAGTAAATGATGGCAATTTTTAAAGTCCTTGGTCCAACTCTAAATTGCCATGCGGCTTAAAACTGTTAGGTCTTAAGCTGCTAATGCGTAGCTCTCTTCCTCTGAGAAGTTAAGAGCAACGATTTTGCTAGTGTTAGCATTTATGTTTTTTATCAGTTTTTTTAGGAGGCCAACTGATTTCCTCCGCATGCAATTAATTTTTCACTTCCTAGTCGAAACCGTAACACCCCCGTTTGTTAATTTTATTATAACTTATTTGGCTTTTTTTGTAATCAGACAAAAAACTAAAAGGGAAAGTTTTGTTGGCGGCAGGCTTCATAAAGCCCTATTCCCACGGATGTTGCTAAATTAAGACAGCGAACTTCGCTCCTCATCGGAATTTTAACAAAGCGCTCCGGCCACTTGTCGTGAAATTTTTTAGGCAAACCTGCAGTTTCTGAGCCAAAGATCAATAGATCTTCTTTTTTATAGGTCACTTCATGATAAAAAGTAGTCGCATGGCTAGAAAAAAAATAAAAGTTAGAGCGCGTAGACTTTAGATAATCATCTAAATCGTCAATGATTTCTACTTCTACCCCTTCCCAGTAATCCAGACCTGCTCTTTTCAGCCAACGATCACTTAGGCTAAAACCTAAGGGACTTACTAAAACAAGGCTAGAACCTGTCACTGCACAGGTGCGTACAATATTGCCGGTATTAGGAGGAATTTGTGGTTGAAATAAAATAATTTTCATAAAAATATAAAAAGATAGAGACAACTTGGTTTTTTGCCTCTATCTTTGGTCAATTAATAAATGTTTTTAGTCACTACTTTGCAGTAGGAGCGGTCTCTTCTACATCATCTTCTTCAAAGAAAAAATCTTCTTCATCACTGCTTTCAGATGATTGATCTTTATCAGAATTTTCTTTTTTATCTTTCTCATCAGCTGTATCTGCTTTTACTACTTCAATATCAAAAATAAGTAGTTCATTAGGTGGTAGTTGACCCATTGTTCCATAACCAAGATCGGGATGGACAAAAAGACGTCGTTTTTCCCCCTCTTTCATTCCTACAAGCCCTTTACTAAAACCTGGAATGGTTTGATCCAGTGGAATAGTGATAGGACCGCCCGTCTCTTCTGAAGAGCCAAAGACCGTACCATTTTGGTATTTGCCGGAATAAAGAATTTTAGGAGAAGCATGCGCTGTTACTTCTGGGCCATTGCCCTCTTTTAAAATCAGATATTGCAATTTTTCAGGAACAATCTCTTTTACATTGCTCTCTTTACTATTTTTAGAGATGAATTCATTAGCAGCTTTTAAGTTTTTATCTGCCATTTCTTTAAAGGCTTTTTCTTGAGCTGCTGCCATCATTGCCTCATACTCTTTTTCGCTAAGAGGAGATGGCTTGCCTGCAGCGCCTTCTTTAATTCCTTCGATTAGATTTTCAATATTGAATTTCATTCCCGGCGAAGTTTGAAGATTGCGTCCAATGAAGTTACCAAAGGCGCGCGAAAGCTTATCCATATCAATGGAAACATCTGCTTTTTTTGATTCTTGCGCAGCTGCTTCTAAGGCGGGCATAGAACCTTGAGAATTACTTCCTACTTTTTGAGAATAGTCAGCGGCAGTTAATGAACTACCAAAGCATAATAGAGTTAGGCAGATAATTTTAGCAATTTGCGATTTTTTAGACATGTGCGGACCTCCGTTTGAAAAACAAAATTATAATTTAGGATAACGCGATTATTAAATTCAACACAATTGATTTTAAAAAAGTAGTTTAGGCTATTTTTCTGCAGCTTTTTGACTATATAGTTTTTGTGTCAAGGGAAGAATTTCGGCAAAAGTAGCCGTATATATCTTCCCAGATTGCATCTCTTTTAAAGAAACTGCTTTTTTTTCCATCTCATCAGACCCGCAAATTAAAGTGAAGGAGGCTTTCATTTGATCTGCAGTTTGCATTACTTTGCCTATCTTTTTCCCGCTAAAATCCATTTGAGCAGGCAAATTTACCAGTCGCAATTGATGCAATAGTTTAAAACAAAAAAACTGAGATGCTTTGTCAAGCGCGATGAGATAGACAAAGGGGGGAGAAACTAGCGGCAGCTCTATTTGCTGTTGCAGCATTGTTTGAATGATTCTTTCTAGCCCAGTTCCAAAACCAAACGAAGGCAAAGCAGCTCCCCCTACCTGCGAAAGTAGCCCATCATAGCGCCCTCCTCCCCCAATGCTATTTTGCGCGCCAAGCTGGCCTGCTACTACCTCAAATACTGTTTTGTTATAATAATCTAGCCCTCTTACAAGGTTAGAATTGACCTGATAAGGAATTTGCAATGCAGTTAATAGCTGTTGTACAGCAACAAAATGGTTTTCATCTTCCGGTGATAAAAAGTTTAAAATGTTAGGGGCTAGTTTTAATAGCTCTTGGTCTTTTAAATCTTTAGAATCTAATATTCGCAAGGGATTAGTTGCAAAGCGTCTTTGACTCTCTACAGAGAGCTGGTCCTGTCTAGGTGACAAATACTCTTTTAGCGCTTTTTTAAAGCGCTGCCGCGTCTGTTGTCCTCCTAAGGAATTAATGGATAAAGAGAGCCCTTTCAAGCCTAATTTTTGATAAAAAGTAAATAAAAGGTCGATCACTTCCACATCTTGCTCAGGTAAGCCGCTTCCTATTGCCTCTACTCCAAATTGGTGGTGTTGCCGATAACGGCCCGCTTGAGACCGCTCATAACGAAACATAGGCGCAATATAATAAAGCTTTTGGTGTAAGCTTGCATCAAGGCGATTTTCTACAAAAGCGCGCATCACAGGCGCTGTTCCCTCTGGCCTTAAAGAGAGCGAACGGCCCCCTTTATCCAAAAAGGTATACATCTCTTTAGAGACAATATCGGACTCATCACCAGAGCTTCTTTGAAAAAGTTCGGTTCGTTCAAAAATAGGCGTACGAATTTCTTTATAGCCATAAAGAGAAGTAACTTCGCGAATCGTCTTTTCTATGAATTGCCAAATAGAACTACTTTTCCAAGGCTCTTTTTCATTGAATGGGATAAGGTCAAAAACTCCGGGAGGGATATTAACTTTCATAAAGCTCTCTTACCATTTCTTCTTGCTCTTTAGTTTGATCAATCATTTCATTAAATTCTGATAAAAAATATTCTTTTTCTTCTGGGCGAATGAGCCTTTCATGAGCGAGCAGATGCATGAGAGTACTCGCATCTTCGCGTTTCACCTTCACAAGTTTTTCATCACAAATTAAAAATGCTTTAAGTTGGTCTAGAATATGATTTCTAAGATAGTTTTGATATTTGATAAGCTCTTTAGGATCTCTTAAATAGTCAAAATTAAGCCAGGTTAGTGAAATATGGACTAAATTGTCGAGCTCTGTAATAGATTGGCACTTTTGGATATGCTTAAATAAATTTTTTAGGTTTTGTATGCAATTTTCATCGATTGTTTGCATCGCTCCTTCTTTTTGACAAATCATCTGGTCGAGATGCAGGGCGTCCATATATGCAAAAAACTGCTCAATAGGCATCTCTTCGTATTGTTGATAGAGTTTGAGCATGATCTCTTTTATTTCTTGTTTATGACGACTATCAGTAATTAAATAAGTATGATAAAGGTTTTGAAATTCTGCCTGAAACTGCGACTTGGGAAAGTCAAGCTCTTGATTGAGAAGATGATAAATTGCTGCAGACAACGGTCTTAAATCACTTTCCCTAGTAGCGATTAGCGCTTTGAGCTGAATATAGATGGGATGGTTAAAATCAATCTCTTTTTCGTCATTATTTGGCAAAGTAGATTTTGAGTTTTCCTTTGGTAAAGAGGTGGTATCAAGCGCTAAATCACTAGAAGAATTACGATGTAAATCTTCAATTTGAGAAACCTCTAGCGCTTTTTTTTCGTCGCGCTCTCTTAAAAGCTGCGCCCCTAAAATAGTCTCTTTTTCTTTTTTTAAATAACCAAATAAAAATTTATCACAAGGTGCAAATAACATGATACTACGCTTGGAAAGAAGCGCTGCATTTAAGTCATCAGAATAAAGGATTAAATGGGTAAGCTCAGAAAAGTTAGCGACGTCGGCTTTTAACTTCGTCACTTCTTGACCACTTCCTTTTGAAGTAGAGAGTAATATAGCTTGTTGTAAAAGGTTTTGCGCCAAACGATAGTAACGAGGAGCATTGTAGATATAGTTTTCTGCCGTAGGTTTAATCCAAGCCACGTTTTTAGGTGGACAAAAATCTGGGTGGTTAGAGAGCCGGCCCAGATCAGTCGGTCTGATAAGCGTTCCCTCTTTTACCAAATTAATAATTTCTATTCCATTTGCTCCTTCCAGTGGCTCTGAGCGAGCAAGAAGACGATTGAGCGCGCGCACATCTTTAAAAGCGCGCAGCTCCATTAGTTGAGAGTCAATAACAATAATTGATTTGGAAAAAAAATGGTTAGAAACACTTGAAGTAGGCTGCGCAATTAATAAAAAACGCGAAAGATCACGATCGGTATAAATTCTCAATGTATAAGGGCAGCAGTGAAACCTACCTTGACCATCAATTTTTAAGGCATAAGAATCAATATTGGGAATTACAGATTGTAAATTACTCTGTAAAAAATCACTATCTAACCAGTTTTGATTATGGGGCTTTACTTGATATAATCTAGCGTGCGTCAGCGCTAAAGCAACATCTGCAATCCCTTGAGTTGCTTTTAACTCCTCTTTTTGACTTTTTTCACTAATAGTCAAATAAATAAAAGAGGCCAAAAAAGAACCAATAATTAATAAAAAAATAATAAGCGCTAAAATAAATTTTTTTTTAAAAGTCAATCTGCTAGTTTTTTTCAGATCATTTTCTTCCGGCAGTAGCTCTGCATCAGATGGCTGTTGCTCTGTGGAGTAGTTATTTTTAGGCTTGTTAAAGCCAGCAGCCGTATTTTGATAGCAGGGTTTTTCTTGTAAAAAAGGCGAAATAAGTTCTTCAACCGCCTCTAAATTTATCTCTTCCTGAGAAAGGGGCTGCACTTCTTTTTCAAAAGAGTAGTGCAGCTGTAAAAGAGGCTCTTCTTGCGATAAGCGTTGCACAGAAGCAGGTTCTTGATTAGGCAAATTATCTGTTTCTTGAGGTTTTTCACTGGCATTGGGCAATTGCTCAAATTCAATTTCAAAGG
>CATLPS010000052.1 GCA_950054535.1 uncultured Chlamydiae bacterium
TAAAGCCGCCGTGAGAGTCTACCCGCGCTCATAGCTAGAGATCATGAAGTAGTTTGACTTGAGATGACTGTGGGGCCCTCAACCACAACTATTCAATACCCTAAAGCCGCCATATTTTGGACAGGTGCGGTGAGGGACGTGAATTCTAGGTGTCCATGCACCCGTCCCAAATAATCTTCTACGATCATCTGAGCTGACACTTGGCTATTTTATATGTTGAAATATGCGATTTTTGCATGCAAATGTCTTGGGTTAAAAACATTACCGATCCAAGCGAAGTGGTAAAAAAAGGCGATGAAGTAGAGGCGATTGTTCTTTCTGTGCAAAAAGAAGAAGGAAAAATCTCTCTTGGAATTAAACAAACTGAGCATAATCCATGGGATGATGTAGAAAATAAATATCCGCTTAGCACAAATGTCAAAGCTGAAATTCGCACCTTAACTAATTATGGCGCTTTTGTAGAACTAGAGCCTGGAGTAGAAGGGCTTATCCATATTTCAGATCTAAGCTGGATTAAAAAAGTTTCTCACCCTTCAGAAGTTTTAAAGAAAGGCGATATTGTTGATGCCATCATTCTTTCTATAGACAAAGAAAGTAAAAAAATTACTTTAGGCGTTAAACAGTTGACAACCAATCCATGGGAATCGATTGAAAAAATCATGCCTGTAGGAAGTTTAGTGAGCGGAATAGTAACAAAAATCACTGCTTTTGGCGCATTTGTAGAGCTCGATAGCGGAATTGAAGGACTAATCCATGTAACCGAACTATCTGATCAAGCATTTGGAAAAGTGGAAGATGTAGTTTCTAAAGGAGATGAAGTCACTGCAAAGGTCATTAAGTTAGATCCTGAGCATAAAAAAATTGCTCTATCGATTAAAGACTATTTAGTCGAACAAAATCAAGAAAATCGCGATGATATCGTAGTGACTAAGCAGAAACAAAGTGATGAAACTAAAGAAAGAAATGAGTTAGACGAACAATCTAACCAGTCATAATTTTATAGATCATGAAGCCGTGTTAGATTTTTTCATCTAATCCGGCTTCATTTTTAATAGAAGTTACGATAATTTTTAACTTTTGAGTTTTCCCTTGATAATGAGAACTATTCGATGTATCATATTGTTATCCAGGGATCTAAAAGAAAAGTCGACTTATATCCATTTTAAATTGATGCTGTTGATAAAATAAATAATTTGCTTTGCCATTTAACTGGTAGAAAAAGCAAATTTTGCCATCATATGTAAGTACATAACATCTATTAAGTGATTTATTGACGCACTTTTTGTAACGACTATCGCCTACGGCTGATCAGGCTAGAGGATAAAAAATAATCCTTGTAATATTTTAGAGGGCTACATGAATAAAGATTTAATCGCAATCTTTGAGTACTTAGAAAGAGAAAAAGGCATCAAGCGTGAACTAGTTATTCATGCAATTGAAGAATCGCTGCAAGCAGCTGCTCGTAAAAGTGTTAACGGGGCCTCCAATGCCACTGTGAGAATTCATCCTAAAACCGGAAATATCGATGTATTTTGCGAAAAAGAAATTGTAGAAGAAGTAGAAGTAGACTCCCAAGAGATTTCTTTAGAAGATGCGCAAATGTTAGATCCTGACTGTGAAATAGGACAATTTATCGACGTAGTAGTTACCCCTAATGACTTTGGACGTATTGCAGCACAAAAAGCACGCCAAATTCTTACTCAAAAACTACGAAATGCAGAAAGAGATGTTGTATATGAAGGATACCGCCATCGCGTAAATGAGATCATTTCAGGAACAGTAAAACGTTTTGTTCATGGGGCTAACTTAATTGTCGACTTAGGGAAAGTAGAGGCAATGATGCCTATGAGAGAGTACCCTAAAACTGAAAAATATTTTGTAGGAGATAAAGTACTTGCTCTTTTGATGGAAGTGCGCGAATCGGAAAATGGAAGTGCTGAAGTCATTTTATCTAGAAGTTCACCAGAATTTGTCAAACAACTACTCATTCAAGAAGTGCCGGAGCTAAGCGATGGAACTATTGTGATTGACAAAATTGTAAGAGAAGCGGGCTATCGTACCAAGTTAACTGTTCACTCTACTGATTTTAAGGTAGACCCTGTGGGAGCATGCGTCGGCGTTCGTGGAAATCGTGTGAAAAATATTGTACGAGAGCTTTATAATGAAAAAATCGATATCATTCCTTTTTCTAATAACTTGCTAGAACTGCTGCAAAATATTTTAGCGCCTATTGAAATTCGTAAAATTAATGTAAATGAAGAAGATAGCGTAGTTTCTATAGTAGTCGATGATGAGGACTTTGCAGTCGTAATTGGCAAAAAAGGGATGAACGCTCGTTTAATTGGTAAGTTAATTGATAGACAACTAGAAGTGCAGCGTTTAACTGATTATAACTGCACTATGGCACTTTTAAGAGAAGAGTGGGCTTCTGCTACTGATGATCTTTCTTTAGACCAGCCATTAGATTCAGTTGAGGGACTAAGTAGCTTAATTGTCGATCATTTAGTCGCCGAAGGGTATGATACTATCCGCTCGCTTTTACGAGCAAAACCAGAAAAACTTGCTTCTATTCCAGGAGCGGATAAAGTTTTAGAACAAATAAGAAAACAGAGGACATAAAGCTTGGCTAAAAACATTAAACTGAACATCAAAAACACCCAGATTGCGCAAGCAGTCAGTCTAGGCGGATTGAAGGGCAAGTTAGCAAAAAAGAAAGAGTCTCAAAATCAGCCAGCTGAAGCCTCTTTAAAGCCTGAAGATAAAGTTAAAAATGAAAACGAGGAAGCGCTCTTAAAAGAAGAAGCGCCTCGTGTTAAAGCGCGCTCCAAATCTGCTTTTGCTGAGCCCAATAGTGAAAATTATCATAAGTTAAAAGAAGACGATCAAGCGGAAGAAAAACCTTTCTTAGAAGAAGAAAAAGAAGATTTTTTCTCAGAACCTACTGAAAAAGTAAAGACTAGCGCTGAAATCCGCGAAGAAATTTTTGGTAAACAAGATGCTCTTTCCTCAGTTACAACTGATAAAAAACAAGAAACCTTTAAAGAAGAGTTGCCAGCTCCCCTACCTAAGTCAGAGGAACCGCCACCAGAAATAACTTGGAGACCTAAACCAAAATCCACTTCTGAACCTATAGTGGAAAAGCCAAAACCAAATCCTAGTCGACCTGTTTATGAAAAACTTGGTCCAACTGGTAAGCATATCAAAGATTATTTAAAACCCAAGCCGGCTCAGCAACCTTCTGTTACGGCCAAAGCTGGTTCTCCTTCAAACAGCTCTACTACAGCAAACAAAGATAAGTTTGATAAAACAAGCCGCGTAAAAACTCCTAGTGAAGAAGAGAAAAACGAGGAAGAAAATCGTAAAAGCAAAGGCAGTAAATTTAAAGATTTTAAAGAGGTGCGACCGGCCGCTAAACGGCAAGAGACAACGCGCTTTGATGCTCGTGACCGACATGGCTTGCGCTCCACAGATGATGATCAGCAGTGGCGTAGAAGGCGTGGCAGCAAACAGCGCGCTAGACAACAAGAAGATTTAACCATCAGGCCAAGCCAAATTAAAGTAAGGCTCCCTATTTCTATTAAAGACTTAGCCTCTGAAATGAAATTAAAATCTTCTCAACTAGTAGGAAAACTTTTTTTACAAGGTGTAGTTGCAACATTAAACGACCTATTAGAAGATGAAACCACCGTGCAGCTATTAGGGCAAGAGTTTGGATGTGAAATCACCATCGATACTTCTGAAGAAAAGAGATTGCAAATTACCGACAAAACAATCAAAGAAGAGTTGCAAGAAACATCTACCGAAAGTTTACACCTCAGACCGCCTGTGGTCGTTTTTATGGGACATGTTGACCATGGTAAAACTAGCCTAATTGATTCGATCCGCAAAAGCAATCGCGCAGCAGGAGAAGCAGGGGCTATTACTCAACATATCGGAGCATTTCGTTGCCATACTGCTGTTGGCGACCTTGCCGTATTGGATACTCCTGGTCACGAAGCTTTTTCTGCTATGAGAGCTCGCGGAGCTGATGTGACAGATATTGTGGTCTTAGTGGTAGCCGGCGATGAAGGAATAAAACAGCAAACCATTGAAGCAATTGACCATGCCAAAGCTGCAAATGTGATCATCATTGTGGCGATTAATAAATGCGACAAGCCTAACTTTAACCCTGAAACTGTTTATAGACAGCTAGCAGAAAAAGATCTTTTGCCAGAATCGTGGGGAGGCCAGACTATCACTGTAAATTGCTCTGCTGTAACAGGAGAAGGAATTTCTGAATTACTAGAAATGGTAGCTTTACAAGCAGAAGTTTTGGAGTTAAAAGCAAACCCATCTGTGCGCGCACGTGGTACGGTTCTTGAATCTGAAATGCACAAAGGAATGGGCTCTGTAGCTACTGTTCTTGTGCAAAATGGAACTTTAAAGCTAGGCGACGCTCTTGTATTTGGTCAGCTTTGGGGAAGAGTAAAGACAATGCGCGACGAGTTTTCAAAAGAGCTAAAAGAAGCAGCTCCCTCTACTCCTGTAGAAATCACTGGACTTTCCGGCCTTCCAGAAGCTGGCCAAGAATTTATTGTGGTGAAAAATGAAAGAGAGGCACGTGAAATTGCAGAAGCTCGTAGCGAAGGAGCAAGGCAAACTCATCTCATGCAAAAGAAAAAAATCAGCATGGATAATCTTTTACTGCAAGCTTCTAGCGCCGATAAAAAAGTTTTAAATATTGTTTTAAGAGCAGATGTTCAAGGCTCTTTAGAAGCTTTAAAAGCTGCTTTGATGAAAGTACAATCCGATAAAGTAGATATTAATATTATTTCTGCTGGAGTGGGCGAGGTCACTGAATCTGATGTACAACTTGCAGCCGCTTCTAAAGCTATTATCGTTGGCTTTCATACAGCCATAGAAAGCCATGCAGAACCGCTAGTAAAACAACTTGGTGTACAAGTGCGTTCTCATGATATTATTTATCACGCAATTGATGATGTCAAATCCTTAATGGCTGGTACACTTGAGAAAGTTGCTCAAGAAAATGAAAAAGGCAAAGCAATAGTAAAAGCAGTCTTTAAATCTTCTCACGCCGGCACTATTGCGGGCTGCCAAGTAACGGAAGGATCTATTCATCGTAATCACCATATTCGCATTAATCGCAAAGGAGAAATTGTTTGGAAAGGAACAATTTCCTCACTTAAACGAGTAAAAGAAGATGTACGTGAAGTGCAAAAAGGGCTTGAATGCGGGATTTTGTTAAATAATTTCAGCGATGTTCAAGAAGATGATCTTTTAGAGGCTTATGAAATCATTTACATTGCACAAGAGCTATAACTATGGCAGTACAAAGAACAGACCGACTTAACTCTTTATTAAAAGAAGTGATTTCGGAAGTAATTAAACAACAAGTGCGCAATCCTCATGTAGGGGAACTACTAACAATTACGCGCGTAGACATTACTAAAGACCTGCATTACGCAAAAGTCTATGTTAGCGTTATTGGGGAAGACGCTCAAAAGAAAGCAACTTTAAATGCTTTGCAATCTGCAGCCGGCTTTATTGCGGTGCAAGCATCGCAAAAAGTTGTCATGCGCTATTTTCCTGAGTTAACTTTTAAAATTGATGATAGCGTAGATAAACAAATGCGTATCGCCGATCTACTACAAGAAATTAGTCAAGAAAGAGAAGAGCGTGAATCTAAGGAAAAAGACCATTTAAGTCCTGAAAATAGCTCTTCTTAAAATGACGAAATCTTTGAAGCTTTCTCCTTCCCCTCAAGAGCCAATCATTGAGGGGATTTTAATTGTGAATAAACCAAAAGGAAAAACTTCGTTTAGCTTGGTCTATGAACTAAGAAAAGCATTAGGAGTAAAAAAAATTGGTCATGCAGGCACATTAGATCCTTTTGCTACGGGAGTAATGGTCATGTTAATCGGTAAAAAATATACCCGTCTTTCTGATCAATTTCTTACTAGCGAAAAAGAGTATCTAGCGACTGTCCATTTAGGTATTGAAACCGATACTTATGACTGCGAAGGGCAACAATTATTTTCTAGTTCTCATGAGCCTTCTTTAGAAGCAGTCAAAAAAGTAATAGAAAAGTTTCAAGGCGAAATTGAGCAAATTCCCCCCATGTTTTCGGCAAAAAAACAAAATGGCAAAAAACTTTATCAAATAGCCAGAGAAGGAAAGAGCGTAGAGAGAAAAGCCTGCAAGGTAACACTTAGCACTGAATTCATCCATTATTGTTATCCTAAGCTTACTTTAAAAATTACTTGTAGCAAAGGTACTTATATTCGCAGTATTGCTCATGATATGGGATCTTTACTACAAACAGGTGCGCACCTTACTGACCTTACCCGTACCCGTAGCGGAATTTATACTTTGCCACAAAGTATGAGTGGAGAAAGTTTACGTTGCAAAAGCGAGCAAATTATCGCAAACCTTCTTACCTGTTAAGGAAAAGTTTTTCTGCGAAGATAAATTTTTATTGACTAACGTGATGTGTAACTCTTTCATTCATTCTTTAAATATTTTTTTATTCATCATTTATTAGAAAATAAAAAGCTGTGATATAGCCGATGTTAAATAAATTAGTTATAGATTATACTGATTAAAAAGTTGATCAATGCAGCAATTATGTTTTTTTCTTAACAGCTTTGCTTGAGCCCATTTTTGCTCAATTGGATTTAAATCGGGCGAATAGCGTGGAAGATACTCTAAAGTATGGCCATTAGATTCAATAACTTCTCGCATCAGTTTTCCTTTATGAAACGATGCATTATCCATGACAATAACACTTTTTAAGGGAAGTGCTGGCAGCAGTTCTTGTTTTATCCAAACAGTAAAAGCAGTTGTATCAATGTTACATTCAAATAAGGCAACCGTTAATAATTGTTTGTTTAACAATGCTCCTATTGCGTTTGTTCTGCCCTTTGCTCCCCAATCATGACTTCCAAAACAACGCTCTCCTTTTAAAGAATAACCATGGCTTCTTGGCATGTCATGAGCAAAACCACTTTCATCAATGTAGACAATTGACCGACAAGTTTTTTTATAATCTTCGATTTTATGCTGGAATTGTTGTCGTTTTTCTGGACAAGCTTTAGGATGATCGAGGCTTTTTTTTATAGGTAATGTTAAGACGTTTCAATGCAAAACGAATTCCTGCAGGACTGACACATAATCGCTTTGCTCGCTCATACATATAAGCATCAGGGTATTTTTTGACGTCTTCAAGCAAAAGATCGTTGTAAATTTTTGTCGGCGCTTTTTTTCTTGTACGACTGGGTTCTAGATTTTTGGACCAAAGAAATACGCTATTCACACTTACTCCAAATCGTTTTGCAATTTGAGAAAAACTTAGGTTCTCTTGCTTTTTTATTAAGAGTACTTTTTTTCGAAAATCAATCGAGTATGCCATTTAAAAATCACGAAAAAGTTTTAGGTTGGCTAGACTATAACTAATTTATATTATTTAGGCTATAAGATCCAAAATAAGCATACTTTCCTCTAGTTAATTGTTATTATTTTATCATTTAACTGAAGCGAAAGCATGCCTTTTTTTGTTTAAAATTTTTAATTGAAATAGTTACTCATTACATTAAATGATTACTACTTTACTTGTTTTGTTAAAGTAATGCACAGTAGTTTGTATCTTTTTTTGCAAAATATTGCTACATTTACGACCTGCCAAATAAGTACCTAATGCAAATAATATGGTGATTCCAACAGGATTTATTAATTTAACAAGGCCCCAACACACTTTACCTGGATGAGCCTTCATACGACCTAATAGATTCCCCTTTAAACCTTGTGTTAAAATACCTTTTAGACCTATGTGGTCAGTACCTATTGACTGTGTTGTCCTATAGGCAAGCCCCTTGCCAGGATTTAGTATGCATCGATTATCTGGGTCATTTATAAATTTTCCTGAAATATCTTCTGGAAGAAATCTAAATTTTAAGGTAGGAACAAAAAGAACATTAAAGACAATAATAGAAATTTGCAAAAGTTTTTTGGGAAATCCTTTTCCTGAAATTGTTGTGCTTGCAGATAACCCACAATACATTCTAGAAGGGAGACAGCGATTATAAAGTTGAGCACGAAAGCTCCCCAACTCTTCTAAATAAGACTCACTATCTTTAGAGAGAAAAAAATAGCCTTTTGATTCTTTTATAAAATGTTCTGAATCAGCTCCTTTAGAAGCGCCAGAATTGCCTCCTCCTCGCTTTGGATCAGGACCATTTAATCTTATGCTAATATAGTTTTGCAGAGATGTTCCATGTCGCAGAGTTTCAAGAGCCAAAAAATCGGAAAGACCTTGTGTAAAAAAATCAACAATCGGATCAAAAAAAATTTCAATTGTTAAAAAAACTGCTTTTGCAATTCGCCATACTTTTTCGTTTACATTTCTATTCTGACAGGGAACATTATTATAATTAGAAAAATCGTTTTTTCTAATAGTCTCTACTGTACTACAATTCATAAAAATCCTTGTTAAAGCTAAATTATTTAATTTTATACTAAATAAAAATGTAACAAAAAAATATTGTTTTTTAATAAATTATTTAAGAATTAATCTTAATAATTAATTTTAAAAATTTATTTTAATAAATAAAATTAAAAAATATTTTTTACAAAGTAAATTTAATATTTTAGAAAATACGATCGTGAACTCAAGCTAAGTGCTGTAAATTTATATTGTGAAAACAATAAAATTTTTTCTGTATTGACTTTGGATTTGGAAGTTACCATGCAAACCCTTGCAGCATGGGTAAAACAATTTAAGGAAAATGAAGTAAAATATTTTCTTTATTCAAGAAGTTTAAACCTAAGTGATAAGGGGTTCTATCGTTTGCGCAAAGAGCTTACCGAGGTAAAGCAAGAGCAAAACATCTTAACAAAAAAGCAGTGGCTGTCTTCTTAAAACCAAAAGAATGAAATTCGAATTCATGACTAAATAGGAAAAGGAATTTAACATGGAGCAGATGGCTAATAGATAAAGAGTTTTGTAGTCAGGTTACTAAAGTGTTTAAAAAAGAAGCGAAAGTTTGCAGTAAGGAACATAAAAAGGCTTAAGGGAAAAAATTGTTGCAATACCAGTTGAAAAATAAGTGAATCAAAAGCTGCACGTCGCGTTCATTATTCAATAGCTTTAGTATACGCTGATCATCTCTTGTAAAAGACTTTTATCCAGCTTTAAATATAGGGCGGGATAGGAAAATCAATATGTATTTCTTCTATTTTTACGCAGTTTTTAATCTCTTTGGGAAGCACTAAAAGTGGATTAAAAGAAAGGTTTATCTCTTCTACCATGCCCCAGTGCCCTATTTGATCTGGTAAAAAATTTAAACAGTTTTTAGACAAATCTATTTCTCTTAAATTTTGCCATTCTCCAACTGTGGGGGGCAAAAAATTAATTTGATTGGAAGAAAAGTCAACAATTTCTAGCTGGGTTAACTGACCAATTGAGTTTGGTAAAAATCTTAGCCAATTTTTGCTTATACAAAGATCTCTTAAACAATGGAGCTTTCCTATTTCTGGAGGTAAAACTCTTAATTGATTATGGCATAGATCTAAATAGTTTAAATTGGTTAGTGCACCAATTTCAGCCGGTAGCTCCTCTAGCTGATTATGGCAAAGGTTGAGGGATTTTAAAGATTTTAGCTGCCTTATCTGCTGAGGAAGAAATTTAAGCTGGTTATGACTGAGATCTATTTTTTCTAAATGATCTAAATGGTTCCACAAAGAAGGAAGAGAAGGTAAATTGAAATTTTTTAAGTTTAAATGAAGACTTTTTTCATAACGTGCTTTCCTTAACTTTTCCACAATTGCAGCTTTATTGCTTTCATGAGGTAAGCTTACAATCCATTGAAGAAGAATACTTTCAAAATCGGCACCCTCTTTTTGGCCACCGGTACTAAAAGTAAAACAAGGTCCAGCGTTAATGGAGTTCATCACTTAAAAAAAATACCTTTTGTAAAAAATCTCACTCTTCTTCTTTTTCTATGCTCTCTTCTAGTTCTTCTAACTCATCTTCTAAAAGCTCGCAGGCCTCAATGATAGCAGCTAATAGATCGTCTCGATGTTGGATGGATCGATAAAGGCGATTAGGAGAGACCTCTCGCACCATATTCCTAATAGCTCCAGCTACAGAAATTTTAATCAATAACTGTTCATATTCATCTTCTGTTAAAGGATCGATCAGTTTAGAAATTTGTTGTAAAATTTTATCTGAGACAGGGTAGCGATCTTCAGAGATATGAAAAAACAGAGCGGCTATTTTTTCTGATGTGATCTCTTTTTTAAATAGTTCCATCTTCATGATAAAATTCCAATGACGCGGCTAAGGTAAAGGATTACTGCATTTGTTTCTCGAGCGCTTTGTTTAAAGACGCCTAAAGTTGCTTGTAGCGTTTTTATTTCAGAGATTAGCAGCTGGATATAAGGATTTACATGACCTTGCTTTACTTGCTCGCCCATATACTGAAATAGTAGTTTAAACTCTGCACGCATTTCTTGATAAGAATATTTTTTATTTTCTACATAATCTTTAAATTTCTCATGGGCGCTTTGCGGTTCATTAATCATTCCACGCAAGTAGTCTAATGATTCAGCAGTAGTGCGATTTGAGTTTACTAATACGTTAGCTGCGCCAATAATATGATGCGCTGTTTCTATATCGGCGCGAAATGTTTCATAATGCTGCGTTTTTACAGTTTGCACAGTCTCTTTTAACTTCTCTAAAAAACTTGTCTGCTGAGTTTCTGCCAGTTGCAGCTTGCTATCAATTACTTCGATTAAAAAGTCAAAAGTTTTATCCACCTGAGAAACATCTGGACGTTTCCCATTAGCGGTCAACTCTTGCTTGATCTTGGCTACTAAGTCGTCATAAGTTATCTCAGGAGTAATCTCTTCTCCTAAACTAGCGGCCAAACGGCTTAAAGAGGAGGCAGGAAGCAGATAGTCGCGATTTTCTTCTCTACCTGAAAAATCTTTAGCAAGCTGGTCTGTCTCTTTACGAGTGAAAAGCCCTTTTTCAACTTTTTTAATCTGTTTTTCTTTGGTTTTTCCTTCTGCTTTGAGCTCTTTTGTTTTTACGCGACGAGGGGCTCGATTTTCATCGACCTTGGTTTGTAAAGCTGCCAAAGCATCTATCTGTACAGCATCTTGTAAAATATCATCGGCAATTTCCGCTTTAATATTTTGGACAATCGCTTGTTTAGTGGAACTAAATGAAATAGGAAGGTCTGCCATTTGCTCTCCTCTTTCTTATAAAACATGCAAATTTAAGAAATTTGTATTCTTCCTAGGGGCTGAATGCGAATTTCTGGTACCACTTCTTGATAAGAGACAATAGAAATATCGGGAAATTCCATTTCAATTAATTTACGCACAAAACGCCGAACATCAATTGCTGTTAAAATAACTGGTGGTTGCCCCCCTGGAGGAGGAGCTGAAACAGTTGCTCGCACTGATTGCAAAATAAGCTGGACAGAATCGGGATCCAAAGCTAGATAAGAACCGCCAGAAGTTTGTTTGATTGCGCCTCGTACCATATCTTCAATTTCTGGATCTAAAATATATACAGAAAGTACTGACTGTCCCTGAGAATACTTATAGCTAATATAGCGTTTAAGTGAAGAGCGCACGTACTCTGTAAGTAAAACTGTATCTTTTTCGGTTTGAGCCCACTCGCCCAAAGCTTCTAAAATGGTACGCAGATCTTTAATAGAGACTTGCTCTTGAATAAGCCTTTTAAAAATATCTGTCATTTTTTGCAAAGGAATTAAACGAGTTACCTCTTTTACTAAATCTGGAAAAGATTTTTCTACAAATTCGAGCATTGCTTTTACTTCTTGAATGCCTACAAACTCATTGGCATAGTTTCTGAAAAAGTAAGAAATGTGTAAAATGATTACTTCTAGTGTGGCCCAGTATTTAATTCCGGCCTTATCTAAAATTTCTTTGTATTTCACATCTACCCATAAAGAGGGTAGCCCCAGTGAGTTTTTATAGCTTGTATAGGGTAAATTATATCTTTTAAGATTTTCTTCTGATTCATTGGTTAATAGATGGTTTTCTAATATTTTACCGCGAATAATGGGAACTTCATTTAAGTGAATAGAATATTCATCTTTATCTAGAACCGGCGAATCGGTGCGAGCATGGACGCCAGGAAAGCGCACTCCTAAGTCACTATAAAGGGCTTGCCTCATTTTCGGAATCATTTGATCAATGAAGCTAATGCCATTTTTAGTGGCTTTTTGAATCTCCGTGGTAATACCTTTTCCTACTTCTAGTACTACCGGCAAGGTTAAGGAATAATTATCAACACCTCCACCGGCAATGGCTTTATGTCCCCGAACAGAAGTATCGCTTCCTCCTCCAGGAGAGCTGATCATCGTACCAGACTCTGCGCCTGCCATCATTCGTTTTTGCTCACCAGACCAAAGTGAATAACCAATCACTCCAAGAGCTGCCGCTCCAAATAGAAAAGGAGCCATGGGCATTCCTGGAATGACGCTAAAGCCCATTAAAAACCCGGCAGTAATCATTAGCGCTTTGGGCTGTTTAAGAAGCTGTCCAGAAATTTCACTACCAAGATTGTCGGCGCGATCGCTAGAAACCCTAGTGGTTACGATACCTGCCGTAATAGAAATAAGTAGCGCAGGAATTTGCGAAATCAAGCCGTCGCCTATTGATAAAAGCGAATAGGTTTTGGCTGCGTCCGCAGTTTCCATTCCCATCATGGTGGCTCCAATGATCAAGCCCCCTACCACGTTAATTAACGTGATGATGATCGAAGCAATCGCATCCCCTTTTACGAATTTCATAGCGCCATCCATCGCGCCATAAAGTTGACTCTCTTTTTGCAAGGCAAGGCGTTTTTCTCTGGCTTGGTTTGCATCGAGCATTCCTGCTCGCATATCAGCGTCGATACTCATCTGCTTTCCAGGCATCGCATCTAAAGTAAAACGCGCAGC
>CATLPS010000053.1 GCA_950054535.1 uncultured Chlamydiae bacterium
ACTTCCATTTCCTCTTGTCTTTTTTGCATAAAAAGAGAAAGAGGAAACAAACAGCGCCGGCACTCTATACGATATTCTTCCTTTATTTCTATTATTTCTTTAGAAAATTTCTGCAAAAACTGTTTGTGATCAGAAAAAAGTTCAAAGTAGCCCTTTAAATGTTCAAATTTTTTTTCAAATTGAAAAAGAGATTTATTTTGGTAAAGTCTTATTTCAGGGTTAAAAGGATTGATTGCAAAAAATTCTTTTAACTCTTTTTTTTTGGTTAAATTAGCATTTTTATAATTTTCAAAAAATTCTTGTGACCATTTAACGAATAGCCTATTTTTTTCTTGCTCATTAAATAAAAAGACCATTTCTTTATTTTTTAAAAGAAAGTGAAAGCCTTTTTTTTCTACTTCCGTTCTCTGGTCAAGAATTTGCGAAATAGGATTTTTCCATTTTTTTATTTGCTGGTTTGCTTTGCAAACTTCAGAAAAATTTAAAGCAGCAAGTGCAATAAAAAAAAATGTAGCAAGAGCGGCAGTACACAGTATAACAGAAGAAACTATAATAATTTTTAAAGTAATTAAAGTAACAATACTTAAAGTTGCAATAGAACCGAAAAGAGCTGTTGCAGTGATAGAGTGAACTTTTCTTTGTTGCCAAAAAAGCAGTGCTCTTTCCCTTATTTCATCTACAACCGTTACACAAAATAAATTTTCAGTAACTTGTATTATTTGTTTATTGTCACATGATAGAGCTAAATGAGAATGTGTTGAGATAAGCTGATCTATGGGGAAACTTAAATTAGAACGAAGAAACCCATCTCGTTGCTTTGCTTGAAATGGTACACAATTGAAAAATTCCACTAGCAACCTAAAATAGTTATTAATTTACTTACTAAATCTTATTCAGCAACTAAAAATTTATTCTTATAATAAGAAAATATAATATGATTATATTATTTATTTTTGATTAAGATTTAAAAAAAACAAAAAAATGTATTTAATATTTTGTTTTAAAGAATTTATTGCAAAAATCATTTAAAGTAAGCTTTGTCGCATAAATCCCCTAATTCGTTGTTATTATTGGTTTGTAAAAAAAACAGTAATTTTTTTAAGTGTTTAAAAATTAATAACCTACACTTATTTACATAACAAAAATTTTTAAATACAACTAAGGCATTTTTTTCCATATAATAAAAATCACAAATAAAATAATTAACTAAACCTCTAAAAAAAATAAAAATAAAATTAAAACATTTTTTAAAATTTTTAATTAACGTTTATTCTTTTATTTTTAATAATTTTATATGAAAAACTAGTTGTTTTTAGAAAATTCTTATCTACTTTGCATAATATTTTTTACTTATCTATTTTAAATCATGCCAACTGCTTTTAAATATTTTTAAAAATTTATTGACAACCAGATTTTAGTTCAGGTTTTCCATTTAAGTAGTGTATTTTTTGTAAAAAATGGCCTTTACGATCATATAATGTCGCCACTCCTTTTCCTTGTGTAATCTGACTAATGGCAATTCTTTCCCCTTTTTTATAATACTCTCCTCTGTTTAAAGATCCTGCATCATACTCTTCCATCAACATCAAATTACCGTCTTGGTACCAGGCAGTTAAAACTCCATTCTTTTTATTGTCATGCATCTCTTTTTGACTTTCCATATTTCCATTGGGATACCATGTCCGAACAATTCCTTGAATTTTACCATTTTGCCATTGGAAAGAAATTTTTGGTTTCAAAGTGGAACTACATGGATAGTATTCAATTTCCTCCCCATGCTTTACCATTTCTTTGACATGATAAACCCGGACTAATTGAGATTTTTCATCAAATACCTTCACCTCCCCACAAATATGGCCTTGATTGATTTGCTGCAGCTCTTTTATCCCACTGCTATTAAAAGTGGCTCTATATCCAGTCCCTTCCTGTACCTGGGCCACTAAATTTCCCTCAAGGTCAAAATATTCTCCTTGAACTAAGCGATTTTGACAATACTCTTCTTGACTTGCAACTTGCTGACAAGGCCAATAACGATATGCTTTACCTTCTTTACAACCTGCAAGATAATTAACTTCCATTAAAAGCTCGCCATCTTTTTTAAAAACCTGTACTAACCCATTAATTTGGCCTTTATCATAAGGAATCGATCTCCAAATTTGTCCATTAGTATGATAATAAGTGGAAATACCACTTAAACTTCCTTGATCATAACAAATTTCGGCTACTAAACAATTATCTTCATTCCAGGCGCGACTTATCCCGTCAAATACCCAACTTTTTTCGGCTGCTATAGTTAGATCCGGAGTTCCACCTATTACATAAGCAGCTAGCCGAGGTTTTCCATTTTCATGCCACTCAGCATAAGTTCCGTTTGCTCTACCATTGACAATTTCAATAAACTGTTTAGGATTTCCATTTTCATAATAAGTAGTTGCCACAGAACGAATCTTACCTTGTAAGTCGCGCCCATATACAAGTAAAACTTTTTGATAGGGTTGAGGTTGTAAAAAATCAGTATTTTGAAATTGTGCAATCCGGTCTTTACTACTAATTGTCTCTGCAAATCCATTTCTATCGATAATATGAATATTTGTTAAGGGCAAAGGACGCCCTTTTTTACAAAATTTTTTAGAAGTAGCGCTACTACAAACAAAAAACAGACTAAAGAGCAGGAGCGTTTCTATTATTTTTTTTAAAGCCGTCATATAAACTCTCTTTTAAGTAACTTTAAGTTCAGTTGAAATACCTCATGATCCTCACCCACGCTTTTTCTTTCTAATCTAAAATCGGTAATCAAAAGCTGTGGAGGTTTTGAGTTTAGCTCTACACCAGCCATTTTAATCCCTTCAATTTTTGCTAAAATTTCTTGTAAATTTTTCACGTTAACTTCTACAGGATGCATCATACTTTCTACAGTTTCATGAAATAAAGGAGATTTTTGTACTACTCCTTCCGTAAAAACTAGTTGATTACCCGACTTGCTTTCCGTTTTGGTTAAAAACTCCAAACGTTTTTTAATACGCTCATCATTGACAAAACTACTGCTAGCGGCAATTTTTTGTAAAAGTTCAGCTTCTTGCTCTAAAAAATTTAAAGTTTCAAGCTGTTTATCAATATAAAAATGGTCTGCATTTTGAAATTGTTCCTTCACTGCTATGTTTAAAGACTGTTTTTTTTCTTTAATAGTTGCTTCATACTGAATTTCTTCTATTGCCTGTTGCAACTGAAACATTTCTGCCCGTTGGGAAAAATAAGAGATTGCCACAAAAATTGGTAAAATTAACCCAGCTAAAATGACATAGATGATTAATCGAGGAATAGGAATTGTTTTCACTTAAAAAAGTTTCCTTAAAGTTTATAGATAAGAAGTTTTATCTTTTAAATAAAAAGAGGTTTTATAATGGTTGTGATTAGCGTTCCATTTAATTTCTGCTTTTGCATCTACAAAGTCATTTGGTGTAATAAGAGCATCATGAAACTGACGAGCTAATTTTGGTACAAAAGTAACAAACTCCAACTCAATTTTTACTTGGTATTTCTCTTTTTTTTTGTTTATTTCAGGCCTTTTTACCAATGTATAGTTAAAATTTTCTAAAGAAAATTTTTCATTTTTTTCTTTTTTTGTTAAGACAGGGTGCGTGCTGAGCCAAGCAAGCACATCACTAACACGGGGAATATTGGCAAAAAGAGGAAAAGTATCAGGAACAGATTGAATTTCTTGTTGTAAAAAGGCAAGGCGCTCGGCTAAATCTTGCTGGCTTAGCTCCAGAGGGGAAAGTTTTGGTGAATCACTTTTAGCGTTTTTGGATAGATAAATTGTTTCAAATTGCGCGTAGCTTTTTCCCATATTTGCAAGAAGGTCGACATAGCTTTGTTTCATTTTATTTTCTTCTATTTGAAGAAATTGCTGCATTAAAAGAAAAAAGAGGAAAGAGAAGATTGAAGTAGCGGTTAAATAAATTGTTAAAGGCTTAACCAAACGTTGGAATGGTTTGGGGTAAGTATACTGCTCTTGACGAAAATCAATCGAATTTTTTTTATTATTAAGGCCATTGATTGCAAGTCCAATAGGAAGCGCATAAAGAGCTAGTTGATCAAAGTTTTTTTCAAGCGACCATTCTTGCTTTTTAGTACTAATCAAAGGAACGGTAAATTCTTTTGAGAGTAAATCAGCTAAACCTTTGATTTGCGCTCCTTTTCCGGTAATGGCTACTGCTTCTACTTGCTCTGTTTTTAGCTCTTTGCTTAATGCCAAATAAAGGCGCATCACAGTGCGTTTTAGGCGTAAAAAAACCTCCGAACTTTGCCAAAAACTATCTGTTTTTTCGATGAAATAGTGATCGGAATTTTGTGGTTGAAAATAACCATTGATTAAATTTTCCACCCCTTCTTGGTGAGAAAAAGCAGCTAATACTTTTCCCTCTTTTACCAAAACAGCTGTTATCGTTTTTAGCTGAAGATGAAAAATCATCACAGCTTTTTCTTTGGCTATAAACTGCATGGCAAATAGGCTTAATGCACTTTGAGGACAAGCGATTTTTTCTGGCTCTATTTGCAACTCTTTACAATCTTCTAAGTGGTGCTGCAGAGATTCTTTTTTTACAGAAAAAAGCAGTAGTGAGCTTCCGTTAAGCGATTGATCTAAAATTTGTTTAGAAATCAAAGCTTGATCAATAGGATAGGGTAAAAGAGGTTCTGCTTGGAAGTGCACTGCTTCTTCGATATCCTTTTCTTTGGTCAAAGGAAGGTAGAGACTTCTCAGAAGAACATCATAACTAGGAACGCAAGTATTAATAATTGGATTTCTTTTTAAAAAAGGCTTCAACGTCGCTAAAGATTCTGTGGCAACAAAGGTAAGATTTTCCACTTTTAATTGGCCGCTTTTCCCACTTAAAATGGCAATTTTTAACTCTTTTTCCTCTTTTTCAATTCCAACTGACTCCATTGAATTGCCAAAATTAAACATATACCCTGTACGATTTAAGTTAAAAAAATATAATAGGATTTTTTTTCTATTAGTTCAACTTAAAGAGAAGATAAAACCTCTCTTTTTTAAAAAAAGTTCATTGAAGTAAAATTATCTCAACTGTTTATTAATGAAAAGGTTAAATAAAACTTGTTATTTCAATAATGCTACCTTATAGTTGAACAATAAAATTAAAGGAATTTGATAAGATGATTTTACTGATTCGTTTGCTTGATGGTGCATTCCAACTCTATTCACTCATGCTTTTTGCTACTATATTAGCTTCTTGGTTACCTCAACTCCATTCTTACTCTCTTATGCAATGGATAAGGTATTATACCGATCCTTACCTTCGTTTTTTTCGAAATATTATCCCTCCTTTAGGAATGATTGATATTAGCCCTATTGTTGCTTTTTTATGTTTGAGCTTTATACAAGACATTGTTATTAAATTTGTTATTAGGCTTTTTTTATGACTCTTCAATTCTTTAAAGCTCCTCTTTACTTAGGTAAATTGCAACTGAAAAGCCCTATCCTTTATGCACCTTTAGCTGGTTGCTCTGACTTTCCTTTTCGTAAAATGTCTGCTAAATTTCGACCAGGTCTTATGTTTTGCGAAATGGTTAAAATGGAAGCGTTAGTACGCTATGATCCTCAAACTCTACATATGCTTGACTATTCTGCAGAGATGCGACCTATTGGTGCGCAAATTTGCGGTAGCAATCCTTTCATTGCAGGCAAAGCAGCCCGTATTATAGAAGAGCTAGGATTTGATAGCGTCGACCTTAATTGCGGCTGTCCTGTGGATAAAATTACAAAAGATGGAAGTGGCTCTGGCATGCTAAAAACGCCTGAAAGAATTGGAGAAGTGATTGCTAATATGGTAGCAAGTGTTTCCATTCCCGTTACTTTAAAAATTCGCGCTGGCTGGGACGAAAACACATTAAACGGAGCCGATATTGTCAAGATAGCCGAAAAAGCAGGCGCTGTTTCCATTTGCATTCATGGACGCACGAGAGAACAAGGTTATAGCGGCTCTGCCAACTGGAGCTATATTAAAGCGTGCAAAGAGGCCGCCACTAGCATTAAAGTGATTGGAAATGGCGATGTAATAGACGGACCTTCTGCAAAAAAGCTTTTAACAGAAACTGGCTGTGATGCGGTTTTAGTAGCCCGCGCTACCATGGGCCAGCCCTGGATAGCTCAAGATATTTTACGTTACTTACAAGGAAAAAATCCTTTAAGCTATTCAATGACTGATTGCCGGCAAGCGTTAATAGAACATTATCATGAAATGATGCGCTATCATAACGATCATCGCGTCTGCGTCGATATGCGCCGGGTAGGCTGTTGGTATTTAAAGAAATCAGCAGCTACGCGCTCTTTCCGTCAAGCAATCAGCAAGGTAGCGACAATGAGCGAACTAGAAAACCTTATTCGTAATTTTCCTTTAGAGGAATAAAAACTTAAGGCCTTAAGGTTTTATTCCTTATTTTAAAACATAGTCAAAAAAACAGTGATACTATTAAACGGAAAAATAAGCTCGATACCATTGCAAAAAATTTTTTATTCCGTCTTCCAAACAAATTTTAGGGTAAAAATTTAGCTCTTGCTGGCTTTTTTCAATATCGGCATAAGTGGATACAACATCGCCTGGCTGCATCGGTAAAAACTCTTTGATTGCCTGTTTTTTTAGATGTTTTTCTAATAAACAGATCAAGTCCATTAAATTTTGAGGCTGATGATGGCCTAAATTATAAAGTGCACAGCTAGATTCTTTGTCAATAGCAGCGCATACCCCTTCTACAATATCATCAATATAAGTAAAGTCCCGACGCATTTGTCCATTATTATAAATAGTAACTGGTCTTTCTTCTAAAATTGCTTTGGTAAAAGAAAAATAGGCCATATCAGGTCTACCCCAAGGACCATAGACAGTAAAAAAACGAAGACCTGTTACCGCAATACCAAACAGATGATGATAGGTTTGAGCCATTAACTCATTTGTTTTTTTTGTTACTCCATAGAGGCTAGCTTGACGATCAGTACGATCACCAATAGAATAAGGAATATGGTGATTTAGGCCATATACGGAAGAAGAAGAGGCATAGGTTAACTTGATATGAGGTTTGGCTCGGCAAAGCTCTAATATATTTAAAAATCCATCTACATTCGATTTTAAATAGCTTTTTGGATTGGTTAAAGAATAACGAACTCCTGCCTGCGCAGCTAAATGGAGGCAATGAGAAATCTGTTTTTGCTCTACTAAAGATAAAAGTAGACTTTCATTTAAAATATCTCCTTCGATAACGTCAATTCCCAAACTCTTTAATTCTGCAGCCCGAGCGCGTTTAAGAAGCGGGGAGTAATAACTATTAAAATTATCGTAACCAACAATAAAATGGCCATTTTCCTTAAGTTTTTTAGCAACATGAAAACCGATAAAACCAGCGGCGCCTGTAATCAAAATCTGTTTTTTTTTCATTACTCAACCAACTCCCAATAAATTCAAAAGACGATCCAAATCATCTAGGCTATAATAATGCAAGCAAATCTGCCCCTTTTTTCCTTTGTGATGAATAGCCGCTTTTGTACCTATCTGTCTTTGAATACGTTCTACTAGTTGTTCAATATAAAAGTCTTTAGTGACATAGGTAAGCTTTTTTTGTGCGCTTTTTTCGGCAATTTTTATCGCTGCTTGCTCTGCCTCTCTTACAGAAAGATCATCTCTTAAAATCAAATCATGCAAAAGAACCTGTTTTTCCTCTTGACCTCCTAAAGCTAAAATTGCTTTAGCATGCCCCATAGTAATTAGCTGATCTTTTAAACTACACTGAATAGGAGAAGGTAGAGTAAGTAAACGCAGATAGTTCGCTACAGTGGATCTTTTTTTGCCTATTTTAATAGCAAGCTGCTGTTGACTTAAACCAAACTCTAAAGAGAGCCTTTTCAAAGCCTTGGCAATTTCTAATGGATCTAGATCCACTCGTTGAAGATTTTCTACCAAGGCAGCATAAGCAGAATTTAAGGGTGTAAAAAGGCGTATGAATACGTGTATTTTTTTTTTGCCAGCCAGCTTTGCGGCTCGAAACCTTCTTTCTCCAGAAACGATTTCGTAGTGTCCCTCTTCTGCTAAATAGCGCACTAAAGGAGGATGCAATAGGCCAACTTCGCTAATAGAATCTGCTAATTCCTGCAGTTGTTGCTGCTCAAATTGCTTGCGCGGTTGATAGGGATTAATAAAAATTTTTTCAATTTCTATTTCTAATAGTTGTAAAGGTTCTTTTTCAAAAGAGGAACTAGTCAGCATAAAAAAACTTCATTCTAAAATTAAATAGAGACGCTTCCTACCTACCTTAAAAAACTTGAAGCTTTAAGAAAGTCGTGCGCAATAATCTTTTTTTATTTATATTTTCATCAAAGCTAAAAAAATTTCATAAAAATAGCTATTTGTCATTTTTTGCAAAATAACTACAAACAGTAGGAACTTTATCTCAAAATTAATTATTAAGCCATTGATTTTGAGATAGTCAAATACGAGAAAAAACAATGGATAGACAAGAAGAAGAAAGCAAATCCTTTAATGAATCAAACTGGTCTGACCATTTTATAGTAGAGTGGATATTAGAGCATAAACAATTTATTTTATGGAGTTTGGCAGGTTTTTTTATTCTTTTGCTTTTCGCTTTAAAATTAACCATTTCCCATCAATCTACAGCAGAAAATGACTATGCTAAAGCAGAAATGGATTTTCATGCATTTGAAAAAAGCGCCTTCCAATCAGAAAAAACATCCAATAAAGGCTTAGTTGCCTTAGAAAATCTGATGAACCAATATCCAGAGTTACATGCTAAATACGACGCTATCCTTGCACAAATTTTAATCGCTAAAAACAATCCAAAAGCTAAGACCTTTGCTGAAGCAACTTTTGCGCGCACTGATACAAAAGCGCTCGATCTTTATCACGTTTTTGCCAAAAACAGTTTACTCATTAATGAACAAAATTATTCTGCGGCTCTTTCTGAATCTTTAAAGTTAAAGAAAATAATCGCCAAAGATACTTCTGACGTCATGCTACAACTATTTAACCTATTACGTATTGCAGTGCTTCAAAAAAAAATCGGTGATAAAGTTGCAGAAAAAGATAGCTGGGAAGAGTTTCAAAAGTTGATCAAACAAAATAAAGAATCTTCGTTTGTAGATCTTTTTGACCGTGGCAATATCAGTTTAGCTCAGTATATTCAAAAAAGAAAAACGGCAGAATGATTTTTTCTGCTATGTTTGTTTTAAATAATCTGCTATGAAAAAAATAGGCAAAGTCTTTACGTTATGTAAACTTCAGGTAAGAAATTCTAAAGGGAACCATCAAAAATGGTAAAACAATTTTATTAAAACAAATTATTTTGCAAACTTTTTTATTAAAAATTTGCTTCCTTTTTTTCTTACTTAAAAAAATTACCTTTGAGGTAGACGGAGAAAGTGGTGAGTCAAAGTCAAAGCTCTCTCGCATTAGAAGAAAAGGAAGATGTTGTCGAACCAAAACTAGATCTTTTTGTTAGAGAGAAAAGCTTATTTTCTATCGATCAAGCAAAAGAAAAGTTGCCTGAGGTAATCAAGGTTAGTGGTACAATTACTGTTTCTTTTTAAATGCGAGTATTTATGAGCAGCAAGTTAAAAAGCTTTTAAGGAAAAATAATTGTTTTTATATGCGCTGCTTCATTTAAAGCATGATAATTTTTAACTAAAATGACTACATTTCAAAATTTTTCCAACCTCAAATAAAACTTTGCAAGAAAATCAAGCTCTCCTTCTTCTATCTGCTGTGCCTTTTTTAGGGCCGGTAAAAATAAAACGCTTAGTCTATTACTTTGGCTCAGCAGCAGCTGCCTTATCCGCTAGTAAACTAGAGATTGCGCAAGTGCCGGGAATTACTGAAAAAAGTTTAAACCACTGGGACCAGCGCTTTGAGGCTTTGGAAAGTAGTAAAAATCTTGCTCTGCTAAAAAAATTGAATACTCATTTGATTGCTTATCGCGATCCTGATTATCCTCAACAACTTTTAGAAATAAAAGATTTTCCCCTTTTACTATATGTGCAAGGAAAAGTAAAACCTCTTTTATCCTCGAACTGTATTGCAATCATAGGCACTAGAAATGCCTCGTTATATGGGTTAGAAATGGCTAAAAAAATTGGACAAGAATTAGCTGCTGCAGGTTTTACAGTAGTTAGCGGACTTGCTCGTGGCATTGACACAGCCGCTCATCAAGGCGCTATTAAAGCAGGTTCTACTTTAGCTGTATTGGGATGTGGTTTATCTCACATTTATCCTTTAGAAAACAGATCTCTTGCAACAGAAATTACTCATCAAGGAGCGCTTATTTCTGAGCTGCCTATGCAAATGCCTCCGGACCGCACTCATTTTCCTAGAAGAAACCGTATTGTCAGTGGCTTAAGTCAAGCAACGCTTCTCATTGAAGCTCCTTTAAAAAGCGGAGCGATGTTGACAATGGACCATGCGCTCCATCAACAAAGGCTTCTTTTCGCTCTACCAGGACGGGCCGATTTAGAAAACTTTCGCGGAAATCATCATCTAGTTAAAACCAAAAAAGCTCACTTGATTGAAAACAGCCATGATATTTTAGAGTTTTTTCCTTCTCAAAAAAATTTTTTGCCTTTAAGCTCTTTTTCTGCATTAGATTTTTCTTTTAGTCCAGAAGAGCAACAATTAATCCAGCTACTTCCTTGCCATGAACTTTGCATTGAAGAAATTTTTCAAAGAGCGCATTTTTCTATGGCTCGCTTAACAAGTTTGCTAATGGGTTTAGTACTTAAAAAAGCAGTAATAGAGTTTCCCGGTAAAATTTATAAAAAAATTTAAATAGAAAGCTAAAAAAAACATTATTTTAAATTTTAAAATGAGTATTTGTCACTATTTTTGATTTTATTGATTTCTTTTTAATTTTTGTTGAATTTAAATTAAAAAAAAGAAGAAAAGTTTGGACTATTTGTCGTGGTCTTTTTCTGACTAAGTAATTTGATTTGCTATAAAACATACGGAGCTATTTGTAAATGGGTAAGGCGCTTATTATTGTAGAATCCCCTGCTAAAATTAAGACCTTAAAAAAGTTTTTAGGACCAAATTATTTATTTGAATCTTCCATTGGGCATATCCGAGACTTGCCTCAACGCGAATTTGGAATTGATATTGACCATGATTTTGAGCCCAAATATGTGATCATGCCTGATAAAGAAGAAGTAATTGATAAACTGATTCGGGCTGCAAAAAAATGTGATGTGGTCTATCTCTCCCCCGATCCTGATCGCGAAGGAGAAGCTATTGCTTGGCATTTAGCCGAAACATTAGATTTAGATAAAGCAAAAACTAAACGAATTGTTTTTCATGAGATAACTAAATCGGCTATTTTAAAAGCTATTGAAAATCCTCGCGATATCGATTATCATTTGGTTGATGCTCAACAAGCTCGTCGTGTTTTAGATAGAATTGTTGGTTATGAATTATCTCCAGTTTTATGGCGTAAAGTAAAAGGAGGTTTATCTGCTGGACGAGTTCAATCTGTTTCTGTAAGATTAATTGTAGAAAGAGAACGAGAAATACAAGATTTTGTTCCAGAAGCATCTTACCGAATTGATGCAGAGTTTTCTAATGAAGAAGGTCAAACATTTAAGGCTAAACTACCTAAAACGTTTAATACAAAAGAGGAGGCTTATAAATTTTTAGAGTCTAATGCATCAGCATCTTTTAAAGTTGCAGATTTAGAAAAGAAGCCAGCAAAAAAATCACCAGCTGCTCCATTTACAACATCAACATTACAACAAGAGGCATCACGTAAGCTATATTTTTCTGTACTCAAAACTATGACAATGGCTCAGCGTTTATACGAAGCTGGACTTATAACGTATATGAGAACAGATAGTGTAAACCTTTCTGATGATGCTCGTAATGCTGCTAAAGCAGAAATAGAAAGTGCTTTTGGAAAAACATATAGTAAATCAAGAAATTACAAAGGAAAATCTAAAGGTGCTCAAGAAGCGCATGAGGCTATTCGTCCTACAGATTTTTCACGTCATTCAGTAGATATAGATAGAGATCAAGCAAGGCTTTATGATTTAATATGGAAACGTGCAATTGCATCACAAATGAGCGATGCCGAATTAGAGCGTACCAATGTTAAAATTAGTGCTTCAACTCATAAAGAATTGTTTTCTGCAAATGGAGAGGTTATTACATTTGATGGGTTTTTAAAAGTTTATTTAGAAGGTACAGACGATGAAGATTCTGAGCAAGAAGGAATGTTGCCAGCAATGAAAACGAACG
>CATLPS010000054.1 GCA_950054535.1 uncultured Chlamydiae bacterium
GCCGTCTTTTGCAATGAGCAGCCCGGCACTACCGGGTTAACAATACAGACCTTTTTTCTTGATTTTGGATTCTACGTTTTTTCTACAAGAAAAAACGTAGAATTTTACACTGTGTTTTCCAAAAATCTCCTATTGAAAAAAAACGTAGAAAAAAACGTAGAATTTTTCGGAGTAGAAAACGTAGAAAAAAAAGTGTAGAAAAAAGAGAGAAAGAAAAAAGTTTATAAACCATCGGTGTAATTGCCCTTCATTTTTTAAGAAAAATTGTTAAAGTTTTAGTCACTATTTATAACAGATGAAGGAGCTTTTGAAAAGAGGATTATCTTCGAATAATTTTGTAGAAAAATAAAAAAAAATCACCATAATAAAATTCTTACTTATAAATTAAATTTTTAAAAAACGAATTTGCTTTTTTAATCATTTTTAAAGCAAAAAACGAAAATCGCCGCATCATTTATGTATGAAATTGCTTTAAAAATGTTATTTGGCGACCGCTCTAAATATTTAATGCTAATCAGCGCCCTGGCCTTCGCCACGCTTTTGACTACTCAACAAAGCTCCATTTTTTTAGGGTTGATGCGCTGGACAACGGCTACTTTGACCAATACCCAAATTCCCATCTGGGTGATGGATCCAGAGGTCAGTCAAGTGAACGAAGTAAAAGCTTTAAGAGATACCGATATTAGCCGCGTCAGATCTGTTGATGGAGTGGCTTGGGCAGTTCCTTTCTATTTTTCTTTGCAACAGGCGCGCCTTGACAATGGTGATTTTAAAACAGTGCAATTCATTGGGTTGGATTCTACAACATTAGTAGGCGCTCCTGCCATTATGCTAGAGGGAAGCTTACAAGATTTAAGGCAGGCGCAAGCAGTGATTATCGATCGCATTGGTCTTTTAAAGCTAAACAAAGAGCGAGGCATTGCTATCACTATCGGTGATACTTTTGAAATCAACGATAATCAGCTAAGAATTGTCGGAATTTGCGATGCAGCTCCCTCTTTTTTTGGATATCCGCAAATTTTTACTACCTACGACCGAGCCCTGCAAACCGTTCCTAAAGTAAGAGAAAATCTCTCTTTCATCTTAGTTCAACCCAAAAAAGGGTTAACCAATGAAGAGGTAGCGGCTAAAATTACTAAAGAAACGCATCTAAAGTCTTTAACGGAAGAGCAGTTTTTTTGGAGTACAATTAAATGGTTTTTTGTTAATACAAGCATCCCTATTTCTTTTGGTACCACAGTTTTACTAGGATTTATTGTAGGGGTTGCTGTTTCAGGGCAAACTTTTTACACTTTTATTTTAGAAAATTTAAGCAATTTAGGTGCGCTTAAAGCAATGGGCGCCAGCACTTTTTTACTTTGCCGTATGCTTTTGCTACAGGCTTTTTGTGCAGGCTTTATTGGCTATGGAATAGGGCTGGGAGTAGCAGGTGGATTTGGTTTTTTAACAAGTCAGGCAGCGCAATTTCCCTATTATATGCCCTATCAAATTCCACTTTTTGTTTTTGTACTCATCTTACTTATCTGCGCTTTTTCTGCTTTCATTGGTATTCGAAAGATTAGTCAATTAGACGCTGCTGAGGTATTTCGTGCCTAAACTTGCTATTGATGTGCGCAGAGTAAATAAAAGTTTTGATCAAGGATCTTATGTCGTGCATGCTCTGCAAGAGATCAATTTTAAGGCGTACGTCAATGAACTATTAATGATTGTAGGCCCTTCTGGTTGTGGAAAAACTACTCTGCTTAGTGTCATTGCCGGCACTTTAAGGTTTGATAGCGGTGAAATTGATCTTTTTGATACCTCTTTGCATCAGCTTTCCGAAAAAGAGATTACCTCTTTTCGCAGAGAAAACGTCGGCTTTATTTTTCAGCAGTTTCATTTGATTCCCACGCTTAACTGTGTAGAAAATGTATCTATTCCACTACTTTTACAAGGGGTAGCGCGTAAAGAAGCATTACAAAGAGCCTCTGAAATGATGAAAGCAATTGGATTAGAGGGGAGAGAAACGGAGAGGCCCAAAAATTTATCCGGTGGCCAGCAGCAGCGCATCGCCATTGCCAGGGCTTTAGTGCATCATCCAAAGCTCATTATTTGCGATGAGCCAACCTCTTCTTTAGATGCTGAAACTGGTTGCCGTGTAATGGAAATTTTATCGCAAGTAGCTAAAAGTGAAGAGCGCTGCGTTATAGTAGTTACCCATGATAATCGAATTTTTGACTATGCCGATCGTACTACTAAAATGAATGATGGAAAAATTATTAACTAGATCGATTGATTCGTTCATTTAAAGGAAATTTTAATGATTTTGTTGCGTCGCTTTTCTTTTTATTTGGCTTTACTTGGACTAGTGGTTGCCGGTAGCTTTGTTTGGAAAGTAATGCAGCCTAGGCCAAAGTCTGTGCCGCTTGCCCAGCCAGCTGCTAATCCTTATAAGCGTTCTGTAGCAGCTTCTGGAATAGTAGAAGCGCAAGATCGCAATATTGAAATTGGTAGCCCAGTCTCTGGCCTAATAGAAGATTACTTAGTGAAAGTAGGGCAAAAAGTAGAGAGAGGCGATGTTTTATTTATCATTGATGGTAGAGATTTAAGAGCATCGCTTCAAGTGCAACAAACAGAGGTCGAAGTAGCGAAAGCAAAAGTAGAGCTGCTTCAAGATCAATTACAACGTTTGGAAAAAGTCAAGGATCAACGAGCAATTAGTATTGATGAAGTAAAAACGAAATACTTTAATGTAAAAGTTGCTCAAACAGAGTTAATGGCCGCTGAAGCTAAAGTCCAAGAGATCAAGGCGCTGCTCGATAGACTTGTGATTCGCGCCCCGCGCCAGGGAGTAATCATTCAAAATAGTCTGCGCGTGGGAGAATATTTTCAAGCGGGGGGAGCTAAGCCTGCTATGGTACTTGGAAATCACGAACAATTACAGATTCGCGCCGATATCGATGAACAAAATGCAGCCGAAATGATTTTAGGCGCTAAAGCTACAGCATTTCCTAGAAATAATACCTCTTTGGCTATTCCTTTAAAATTTAGCTACATCGAACCTTATGTCATTCCTAAACGATCGCTAACAGGCGCAAGCCAAGAGAGAGTAGATACAAGAGTGTTACAAGTTATCTATCAAGTAGAGCAGCCCTTAGAGTTTCCTCTCTATATTGGTCAGCAAGTCGATGTTTTTATCGATCTTGAGACAAAGGAATAAAGAATGAGATTATCGTGGTTAGCTTTGATTTTTTTGACCAGCTGTACGCAACTACAAGGGCCTTATCAAGATCCGCAAGCCGAGGTGCCTTGCTCCTGGAAAAATGGAGTAACAAAAGAAGAAACAATTGATTTAGAAGCTTGGTGGGAAGCTTTTAACGATCCAATGTTAAATGCTTTGCAGCAACAAGGAATAGAAAACAATCAAACAGCTTTAGCCGCTTTTCAAAGAATGATGCAGGCTTATTATCAAGCGCGTTTTCGCCTTGGTAACTTAGCACCCCAATTGACATTAAATCCGACCTATTTTAGGCAAGGCTCTTCGATAGCGGGTTTAAGACCTGCTGCTTTAGCTGGGGCGCAAAATAACTTGCCTATGCAAAATGGCGTAGCGCCCGCGGCGGGAGCTTTGCCATCTACTGCTGATGCGCAAGTAAATAGGCGAGTAATGGTTACTAATCTCAACTTGCCTTTAAACTTTAGCTGGGAGCTTGATTTGTGGGGAAAGCTTTCCCAAAACTATTTAAATGCCTATTTTCAATATGAAAGCCAAAATTTTAGCTGGCTGCAAGCGCTTAATCAGTTAACAGCAGATATTGCCGTTAACTACTATCTACTGCGAGGATTTGACTCAGAAATTGAAATCGTCGATCAAATTATTTTTTCTAGGCAAGAGAACTTAAACATCAATAAGGTGCGCTATCAATCAGGGCTCATTAATTATTTAGATGTAACCAGGGCAGAAGTAGACTATTTTGCTGCTAAAGCAGATAAAGAGTCACTGACTAGGCAAAGAGAGCTTCAAGTAAATCTTTTAGCGCTTTTAGTGGGAGCGCCTGCTAGCAATTTAGAGATCCCTTTTTCGCCTTTAGCTAAGGAGCTGCCGCCTACAATTCCTACCGAAATTCCTAGCCGCTTACTCGTCAGGCGCCCAGATATTTTAAGTCGTTTAAATCAACTTAAATCTGCTTATGCAGCAATAGGGGTAGCTTATGCAGAGTTTTTTCCCGACCTAACTTTATCAGGAGCTGTAGGATATGCTAGCAATCGCTTAAGCACTTTATTCGACTGGCAATCAAGACTTTGGCAAATGGCTGCTTCTATCATGCAAATCATCTATGATGGTGGACAGCTCAAAGCCAATCTTCATCAAACAGCGGCCGCCTATGCAGAATCGGTCAGTCTCTATGAAGAAAGTGTCCTAACGGCATTTAAAGAGGTAGAAGATAGTTTAGTCAATATAAAACAGCGCCATTTACAAGAAGTGGAGCTAGTGCACACAGTGGTAGCGGCGCAAGAAACATATGATGTAGCTAAAAGCCGCTATGACGCCGGCTTGATTAATTATTTAGAGGTGGTCATTGCCGAACGCGATCTGCTTAACTACTCTCGCTCGATGGCAATTGTTCATGCGCAGCGCTTTGTAGATACTGCGCTACTTGCCAAATCTTTAGGCGGGGGGTGGGAAAGTTTGAATCCCTCTTTAAATTTTGACAATAGATCCAAAGTAAACTAACTGTTGTCTTCTGGAGTTGCAGAGAGCGTAGTTAAGTAACGAACTTCTTGAGATTCGCTGAGCAAAACTCTTTTTTGATCCACTTCAATGACATAAAGCGTCGATTTAGGCGAAAGCTGACGTGTCTCTAATACTTTAATCAAACTTGCTTGATTGACTTGGACGACGCGCGCTTTCATCATGCGTTTAAGCAGCCAAGAAGTTAAGATCATAAAGCCAATTAATAGCGCCAAAATAAAGAGCATGTTAAAAAATTTAGCTTGAAAACTTTCTTGTTTTTTGACTTCACGGTCTACTGCTTCAGAGCGATCATTGTCTACTACGTAAGAGGACGCTTTCTCAGAAGTATCTGATCTTAAGTCTTTGCAAGGGCAAACAACAAAAGCTAAACTTAAGAGAAGGTAGAAAAACCGTGATAAAACTTTTCTGTTTTTTGATGTGATCATTTGTCTATCTTGTTAAAGTGGGAGGTGAAATTTAAATAAAAGTAAAATATAGGCCAAAAAAGCCTTCTATTTTTGCAACAGATATTAGCGTTGAGGAGTTTTTTGCACCATGGTTATTCCACCTTGTAAAGGATTAATTGCATTAGACATTGATGGAACGATTACCGCTCAAAAAGAAATTCCAAAATTAATGATTGATTACTTAAACTCGCTCTATAAAAAAGGATGGCAGTTTGCTTTGATTACGGGAAGACCATTTAGCTGGGCCTATCCCACTGTCTCTTCTTTGCCTTTTCCGCTCTTTTTTGCTGTGCAAAATGGAGCGCTTCTTTTTGAGCTGCCTTCTAAAAAACTACTCAATAGTTATTATTTGCCAAAGGGAAGCCTCTCTTCCATGGAGCAAATTTGCCAGCAATTAAAAACCGACTTTCTCATTTATTCTGGTTATGCTAGACAAGAGGCCTGCTACTATCGATTAGGCCATTTTTCCATAAACGAGGTTAGCTATTTTCAACAGCGAGCCCATTTTTTTAAAGAAAAACTAGTGGTAACCCCCTCTTTTCAATCACTAGACAGCCAACACTTTCTCTCTTTTAAATGTTTTGCAGCTAAAGAAAAGGCGTATGACTTGAGCATGCAAATGGAAAAAAAATTAAAACTACACGCTCCTGCCATTAAAGATCCTTTTAATAAAGAAAAATTTGTGATACAAGCTACGCACCCTTTAGCTTATAAAGGGGAGGCGGTGCGCCATATTTGCCGCTATTTTTCCTTGCAAGGTCCCGTCATTGCTGCAGGCAACGACCATAACGATCTAAGCTTACTACAAGCTGCGACAATCAAAATAGCGATGGAGGATGCTCCTATCCCATTAACTTCCATTGCAGATATCATTGCTCCTCTGGCCTCAAAAGCTGGTTTAATAGATGGGTTAGAGCAAGCTTTAAATTTAATTTAAAAAAAAGTGATCACTATTTATGTCAGAAACAAATGAAATGAACCGTAAAGTAATTGAAGTCGCTATCGCAGCCGGTCGCCATTATCAGCAAAAGCAAACAGGCTTTTTGCACTACTATCATCATCAGCCCAAAGAACTTGTCCATTTTACCATTCCTTTCTATGAAAATTTGCTGTTCGCCTTAGCGCTATTGCGCTCGCGTTTGACTGAAAATGTTCGCGAAGCGCAAAGTTTGCTTAAAAAACTGCTCTCTTTTCAATCGGCAAATGGAAACTTTCCGTTTTATTTGCACGACTATCCCAAAGCAGATCATTTTGCTTTGGCAATTCAGTTATTAGCTCCTTTTTACCATATTTTTAAGTCATTTTCTCATGTGCTAGGCCAAGATCTTCGTGAAGCCATAGAGAATGCTATCCATCTTCTTTGTAGCTACCTTTGCCAACTGCTTGAGCGCCACCTTTTCTCATCCCCCCTTCAAATTCGAGCTGCTTTTAGCCTACTTGCGTGTGGGGAGTTCTTTCATCAGCAAGAATGGAAGGAAGCAGCAGAGGCATTAATAGGGAAGTTATCTTTTAAGTTAAAACTGGAAGATTTTTTGGATAGTAAAGCAATTGCCCATCTATTAGTTGCATTTTCATTAGTAGAAACAAAAGCGCAAGCTCCCATATGGAAGCAATTACAAGAGTTTATTGCCTGTAGCTGGCAGACCAACTTATCGGTCTATTGCGGCCCTTGTTTAAAAGAAAAAGAGGATCAGTCTTTAGTTTCTGATCTGTATGTGCTTTATATGCAGTTTTTAACTAAGCAAGAGATCTTGATACTAAAAGAGAATATGGAACAATTACAAGCTGCACTTATTTATCCCATCAAAGAAAGTGAATCGCTCTTTTTTCTTCCAGCAAACAAAGAAATGAGCGGTAAGTGGCAAGGTTTAGACTGGTATTTTTTAAACCAAGAAAAGTGGGCGCTCTCTTTAGTAGAGAAAGAGGAAAAAGTAGAGGAAACAATGATGAAGTCATTTGCTCCTTTAAAACTTTTATGGGAAGGAGAAAAAGCAGCTGCCTATAGCCTCGTTTGTCAAGGGGGTAATGCTAATATCTGTTATCAGTGGCAAAACCCTTACCTGAAGATAGATTTTACTCTCTCATCTTCTGATGAGATAAATCCGCAAAATCAACGCGAGGTAGCTCTATTTTTAGATCGTTATCCCGAACTAGCAATTATGCTTGGACAAGAGCGTTCTATGGTTTTTAATTTAGGAGAAAAAGTTTCTCTTTCTCTGCAAGAAGGAACGACAATTTTTTTAGTTTTTGACCTATTAGAAGGGGAAGGAAATTTTTTAGGGCATATTTCTCAGGCCAATCGCCCCGGCAGAGAAAAGGCGATTGACCCAAAAGAGGGGAAAATAGAGGATTGGACGCTCTTTATACGAACACTGAGGCGCTCAAAACAGTGTAAAATTAGGTTAACTATAGATCTAACGCAATTGCAATCTAGTTTTTAGTCTCCTTTTGCGAGCGTAGGGCTATCGACAGCTATTCCCATGGTGTTTAACCCATTATCTACATAGAGCGTGGCACCAGTAATGGCAGAGGCTAGAGGAGAGAGTAAAAAAGCAGCTGTTTGCCCAACCTCTTTGGCCTTCAAATCTTTTTTTAAAGGAGCATTGCTAAGCGAGTAGTCGATCATGCGTTCAATAAACCCAATGGCTTTAGCGGCACGGCTGCCAAGTGGGCCAGCGGAAATAGCATTCACGCGTAAATTCCATTTTCGCCCCGCTTCCCAAGCTAAAGTGCGCGTATCGCTTTCTAAAGCGGCTTTGGAAGAACTCATCCCTCCACCATATCCAGGAATTACATACTGCGAAGCGAGATAGGTGAGCGATAAAATGGAGCCGCCCGTTTGCATATGAGGTCCAAAATGAGAAACAAGGCTAATAAGAGAATAACTCGATGAGCTCATTGCAGCGAGATAGCCTTGCCGAGAAGTTTCTAGCAAAGAGTTTTTTACTTCAGGAGCGTTTGCTAGGGAATGCACTAAAATATCAATTTTACCAAAATCTTTAGCTACCTCATTGGCAACTTCTGAAATTGTATAGCCGCCCACATCTTTGTAACGTTTATTTTCACGAACCTCTTGGGGAACTTGATCCGGAAAATCAAACGAGGCATCTAAAGGATAGATTTTAGAAAACTGCAATAATGAACCATCGCAAAGGCGCCTTGCAGAGTCAAATTTTCCTGCTTTTAAGCTGGAGGTGAAAATTTTTAAGATGGGAGTCCATGTACCAATGATAATTTCTGCTCCTGCTTCTGCAAGGGCTTTGGCAATTGCCCAGCCAAATCCTTGATCATCGCCAACTCCCGCAATAAAAGCTTTTTTTCCTTTCAAATCAATCTGCAACATTTCTACCACCTTTTAAGTGAAAAATTTTTAACGCTTATTTTAAATCGCCACTGGGTTTATTGGAAACCAAATTGTCACTTCTCTTTTTCTTAATTTAAAGCTTAAGCTATAGACTTTTTTCTTAAAATTGACTTAAACTACTAGGCAACTAACAGCTAAAAATTATGTATTCAAAATCATTTTTGCGTCGTTTTTTCTTTTTTGTTCTTTTTATTGGTCTCATTTATGGGGCGGGACGTCTCTATTTTCATCTAACAGCAGGGTTTTCTTTAGAAAATATCTCTTCTGACCTCACTTATCAACCACAGTGGCAAGTTCCTGAACCTTCCGAAAAAGAAAATGGTGAAATTAACCAGGCTTTAGCTCAGCCTTATTACTATTTGGGTAAGGGTTGTCAATCCTATGTTTTTTTAAGCCAAAATGGCAGTTATGTAATGAAATTTTTTAAGTACCAACGCTTTCGCATTGCTCCGTGGCTGCGTTACTTTCCGCCTCTGCCAGCTATCGTTGCTTATCGCAAGGAAAAAGAGAAAGAAAAGTGGCAAAGACTCAACGCTTTTGCCACTAGTTTGACTATTGCAGCAAAAAGATTGAAAAAAGAGTCGGGTCTTGTTTATCTACATCTTAATAAAACAGATCATTTAAACAAAAAAGTGGTGATTGAAGATAAGATAGGTAGAGTTTATACGCTCGATATTGATCAAATGGAATTTTCTATTCAAAAACGGGCAGATCTACTGTGCGATGTATTGAGTAACTATCAAAAACAGGGACAAGTAAAAGAGTCTTATCAACTCATCGACCGGCTACTTGCTCTACTAGTGTCTGAGTATAGAAGAGGCCTTGCCGATAACGACCATGCTTTGATGCAAAATACAGGTGTGGTAGATAAAGAGCCGATTCATATCGATGTAGGCCGTTTTGAAGAGCTAGAAGAGGTGAAAAACCCCGCTAAATATCATCAAGAGCTTTTTACTAAATGTTATCATTTTCATCAGTGGCTAAAAGTAAATGATCCTGCGGTCAGTCTTTATCTAGAAAAAAAACTCAAAGAAATAATTGGGCCTAAGTATCACATAATGAAGCCTATCTGGTATGAAAAGCCTGCTAGAGATGCGTTATTATAAGCTTTTCATTGTGCTTTATTAGGAACATGCCACCAAACACTAACGAGTTTAGCAATAATAATAGCGACAAAGAGCTGGCCAAACATTGCTTCCATCGTGGTAAGAGATTTGGCTAAGTGGCTTAAAGGAGTAATATCGCCCATTCCTAAAGTAGCTAAAGTAGCAAAGCTGTAGTATAAAAAATTAAACTGCTTTTCATAACTACTTAAAAAAGTAGTGCTATCAAAGTCAAAAAGCCCCGCTCCATGAAAGCTTTGCGGAAAAATAATATTTTCTACAAAATAAAAATTTGCCCATAACGCGCCTGAAAGCAAATAGACCATCAAGGCACCAAAAATAAGATCGGCATTGACAAAGCGTGCATGTAAAATTTTACGCATCAGGATAATAATTGCCAAAATGGTAAAAATAGAAAAATAACTATAGGCAATCACTAAATGAGTGGTAGAAGAGTAGAGGAAACTTAAAGAGTCAAAATAGATAAACGGAAGTAAGAAAAAGAGGCCAGCAATTAAAACATTATGTTCGCGATCGATTGTATAGACAGTAGAGACAATTAGAACAATAATGCTGCACTGCAAAAAAAGATGTGTATAAAAGTTTTTTTCAAACACAGGTACGATAAAAAAGATCGCTGCAATAGCCAAAAGCGCGCCTATTATTCCTTTTAAACGCCCCTTGGTTGTATAAGTCTCTATTTTCTTAACTTCATCCATCTTATTTATCTTTTTTGGTTTTTCTATATTAAAAAATATTTATTAAATTTTAATTTTACATTAACTTTTTATTTTTAGATAGCTTTATTCTTTATTTTAAAAACAATGGTTTTTTATAAACTATAAAAATCCTATTTACTAGATAGTGGATGGATAGGGTAGTCTTAAACAAGAAATATTGCGATAAGATTTGCTCCGTTAGGCATTATTGGAATTAAGTATCTTTAACAAGGATCTATAGGATATACGTCAGCGCGTCATGGCTTTTAAAGTTCATGAAAAAAATGATTCATGAGCTTTAAAAAATTTAAATGCAAATATCATTGAAGGTAAGGAGCTTAGAAGTATCTTTTTCTTGAGTGAGAAGAGCAATAGAGCTTATGTAGAAAAAAAACAATAGCTATGATTAGTTTTTCACAGTGCAACGAGGCCCAAGTTTTGGCGATGTATGTAGGGAAAAGAGAAAAAGCAGCGGCAAAATGTTTGCTAGCAAAATTGGCAAAAGATTTAAAAGAAAGCCATCTTTTACATGGATAAGTTCTTTAAGTTGACTAGGAAATCATATTTTGGCTTCTACACAGGCAAGTGGGAAAGGAGCCTAAAAAAAACCTTAAGTTTATCGAAAGATTTAATAACACGCTTAGAAAAAGATGCTTATGGTTTGTAAGAAAGACGCTCTTATTTTCAAACAAATTGACCAATCATCTTGGAGTGATAAAATATTTTATTTGCCACTACAACAAGCAGCAAGCATTACTTGGTTTAGCGCTACCAAAAAATGGTTTATGCTTACTTCCTCCCTTAAGCTTTTTGCTCTCCTTGCTTTTCTTTAATAGTTCAAACATTTTTTAACATTTTTCGTTTAATTGTCATTAACTGTGGAAATTGCTCATTTTTTGAAAAAGCTCCATTAAAGAAAGCAAAAGATTAATTATTTGGTTTTTTGCTTTGTTGGTGGATGAGATTTGCTATTAAAGCTGTCCATCCAGTTTGATTACTAGCGCCAAGGCCTGCTCCATTGTCGCCATGAAAATACTCATGAAATAAAAGATACTCTTTCCAGTGCGGATCTTGCTGAAACTTTTCTATTTGCCCATAAAGAGGGCGTCTGCCTTGGCTATCTTTTAAAAAAATAGAGAGAAGACGCTGCGATAGTTGGTCTGAAAGCTGTTGCAGCGTAATAAAATGGTTAGATCCGGTAGGAAATTCCACTAAAAAATCATCTCCATAGTAGCGATAAAATGTATTCAAAGACTCCATCAGCAAGTAGTTGAGGGGAAACCAGATAGGGCCTCTCCAATTAGAGTTACCACCAAATAAAGCTGTGGTCGATTCGGCAGGTTCGTAATCTAGTTGGTATTTTTCCCCTTGAATTTGAATAGAAAAAGGTTGATTCGCATATTTTTTAGAGACAGAACGAATTCCATAAGGGCTCAAAAGCTGCGCTTCATCAAGTAAAAGTTTTAAAATAAGTTTTAATTTAGAGTCATTGACAAAGGTAAGTAAAATACACTCTTTGCCATCGCGTTTCTTGAAGTCCACAATAGAGTGGATACTTTTGTTTTTATTTTTTATAAACCACTCAAACTGTTTTTTAAAATGGCTAAATTGGTTTAATTCTTTAGAGTCGTTGAGCGCAACGGCGAAAAGAGGAATCATGCCTGAAAGACTGTTTTCTCTAATTTTTGTCACAGTACCATCTTTTGCAATTAAGGTGCTGTAATAAAAGCCCTCTTTTTCGTCCCAAAGTCCTTTGATTTGATCATGAGTCATCGCGTTGATTGCATCTGCAATTGCCACAAAGTGTTCAAAAAATTTTACTGCCATCTCTTCGTAAACAGAGTTTTGTAGGGCTAATTCTAAAGCCATCTCCACCATTTTCAGACAGTACATTCCCATCC
>CATLPS010000055.1 GCA_950054535.1 uncultured Chlamydiae bacterium
TGTTCGCTGGGAAGGGACCCTTCGCGTTCGCTCGCTTCTTCCGGGCTTCCTTCGGTTTCAGGTAGTTCTTCTTCACAGGCTCCTTCGTACTGTCCCTTTCTTTGAATAGTTAGTTTTAATCTAATTTTTTGAATCCTAATAAAATAGGTCGCTAAACTTTTTGCTTCTGAATCTGTGATTACCTTTAATCGAGCAAGTTCGCAGATACGATCTAAGCTATTAGTACAATCAATTTCATAAATATCACAAAGAGTTTCTAGAGCTAAGGAAAGAGGGCGATAAAAACTATTTTTAATATCAATTTTTTGATCCCATGAACGTAGGGAAATTTTACTATAGTTATGAAGAGCTTCGCGAAAAGTAGCAATAAGGTATTTTTTATCTAAAAGACAAAAAAGCTGGCGTTTGTAGCGGCGGTACTTTTTAAAAAGTGTTTGACTGCCACAAATTACTCGCTCTGATAAATTACCATAACCAAAGTAGCGAGTTTGCATCAATCTAAGACAGTTGCTTGCCATTTTTTGCGCAGTTCCAATAAAGGCAACTCCTGATCCTGTAGCAACAGGAAGTTTAGAAGAATGAGGATCATCAATAATATCAATACTGAAGCCCCGAGGAATTACTTGGTCTAAAAACCATTGTTGTTTCCTATTTGAAGAAGTTTTATAGCTGAAACAAGGAAAATTTAATTGAAAAAGAATAGTTTCAGAAAGATCAAGAATGCGAAAGATAATACAAGTAGCAAGCGCTTGAAAGTATTGCCGAACTGTTTTTGATTCTTTTTCATAAATAATTCCAAATTCTAAATCTGAATAAGGAGTAGCTTCGCTTCGGCCGCTTGAGCCATATACTAAAAGAGAAAATTTACAAGGAGGAATTCCTACTGTATTAATAGCTTTTTTTACTATTTTTCGGACAATACGATCACGATACTGATTAATTTCTTGCTGTATCTTTAAAGGATCACAATTTTGATATAGTAGTTTTTGAGAGGCAATTTTTCGTAACTGCTTAAGTTTTTGCCGATAGGTTCTGGATGACTGTAGCAAATGATCCCAGTTTGCTGAAATAGGACTCATTTGATGCATTGCTAAAGGAAAACGAGCTAAAAACTTATCATTCTTTGTAAGATTTGTAAGATTTTTAATATAGTGCGTTAAACCAAAAGAGCGAATTAACTGTATAACAAATTGAAAATTTTTTTGAGTTCCACAAATAGCTCTTTCGTAATAAATAGAGATTAGTTTTTCAAAACTTTTTTTTTGGGCAAAATTAGTTAAATTTGCTTTCATTTTGATATTTGCAATAGCAAATTGTTCTTCTTGGTCCAGTTCAAGACCATGAGTAAATTCATAATGAATTTTTCTAGCTAAAAATTGCATATGAGAGTAGAACCACCAATGCACAAAACGACCTTCTTCATAATAAGTAGTTTGATGAATTTTTGCTTCTTCTCTCCAATTTTTAATGGGAAAAATATTAGATCCAAGACAAAGTTTGCTTTTTCCCAAAATCTTTCGGCATCTGCCTTCCATTTTTGCAGCAAATAGATCATTAGCTTCAATAATGAGATAATGGTCGCTCATTTGATAATAGCGTTTTAAAATTCTACATCCTTTTTCTACTTGCTGAGTTGCTTGATAGGTAAAAATATAATGAATAGGAGGTAAAAGGAGGGGATCAAAACAGAGTTTTTCAATAATACTTTGATACTGTTTCCTTTCTTTTTCAGAACGCGTAATCAAATAAACTGTTTTAAACTTCCATCCTAGCTCTAATGATTTTTTTAAAGCCATGAGCCTTACTGTCATTGTGGATACATCTAAGCCACAAATAATAGCATCTACTTCTAAACCATCTAATGGTAGAATAAACGAATCTTTTCTTAACTCATAAGACTGAGAAAGATAGCGCTCCATAAACTCTGTAGAAAGCTGAAGAGGATTATAAAAATGATACTTAAAAAAATTAGCATCTACTTGATAAAATGTTTTGTCAAAAAACTCATAGATATCCTTAATTTTTGCTGTTGGCGACGTAAAAGGATGAAGTACTATTTTTTTATGAGGATAGATTTTTTTTGAAATAATATCAGAGATCCATCCATCTTGGGAATGACAACTAAAAGGTTGTAAATAGACCAAAATAAATAAAAAAAAATAAATCCAAGATGTAGGTAAATGAGTTAATAATAATTTAACAAAAAACATTTTTTTTAAGACTTTAAAAATTAATATTGTGAATTATAATTGATTTTAGGAATAGATAATATTTAAATCTAATTTTTATTAATAGTTAAAAAATTAGGTTCATTAACGTATATAAAAGGTTAAAGAACAATAGAAAAGATTTTCTAGTTTGTTTTTGGGATCCGCTCATGATCCATTCGTTAAATTTTTCATTACTTTATTTTGTTTTTTTAATATAAGGGACTTAAGTAAAAAATATTTATAGGTCTAACCATTGCTGTTAAAAATTTTTAAATAAGAAAGCAGAAAAACACAAATGAGGAAAGGACTAAAAATAGAGGGTTTTTACTCCTGAAAAGTAAAACTTTTTAAATAAAAAAGGACCTTATGAGATGGCCCTTAGCTATCCTCTATGGATGACAAATATAAATTCTTTTTAAGTCTGGAGCTAATATGAGTAAAAAAAATGGTCAAGTAAAGACATTTCCACCACAATCTCAAGATAAACAGCCGGGCTTAGAAACAAAGATGAACCCCGCTCCTATTGTCTATGAAGCTGATTATGTCGGAAGCGATAAGTTAAAAGGCAAGGTAGCAATTATTACAGGAGGGGATAGCGGAATCGGGCGGGCTGTAGCTCTTCATTTTGCCAAAGAGGGAGCTGACTGTGTGATTGTTTATCTAAACGAGCATTCAGATGCAGAAGAGACAAAAAAGCTCATTATGCAAACTGGCAAAAAATGTCTTTTAATAGCAGGAGACGTTTCTGAGGAAACATTTTGTCAACAAGTGATTGCAACCACAATTCAGGAATTTGGTAAGTTAAATATTTTAGTCAATAACGCTGCAGAGCAAACCCCTCAAAAAAAAATTGAAGATATTTCTAGTGAGCAGTGGGAAAAAACTTTTAAAACTAATATTTTTTCCTATTTTTATTTAACAAAAGCGTCTCACCGATATTTAAAGCTACATTCTGATAGTACAATTATTAATACTACTTCTGTGACTGCATATAGAGGGAGTAAACATCTTTTGGACTACTCTAGCACCAAAGGAGCAATCGTTTCTTTTACTCGTTCTCTTGCTTTAATGCTTTGCTCAGATAAAATAAGAGTAAATGCAGTAGCGCCTGGACCTATATGGACTCCATTGATACCCGCAACTTTTTCCAAAGACAAAGTTGCTACCTTTGGATTAGACACTCCAATGAAAAGAGCAGGGCAACCTTGTGAAATTGCCCCCTCATTTGTTTTTTTAGCCTCTTCTGATTCTTCTTATATGACAGGACAAGTTCTCCATCCCAATGGCGGAGAAATTATTAATACTTAAAAAATTTAAGCAATAAATTTTATAAGAAAAGTTTAAAGTTTTTATTATCTATTAGTGTTTTAGCTAGATGATCTCTTCAAAAAAAATTAAAGTTTGATTTTAATTTTTTGTAGCAACGATAGCTAATACTTCTGCTCCCAAAACCATTTTTTTTGTTTTTTTAAATTTTCAAAAAACTCCTGGGTAAAGTGCGCAGGTAAAGATAGTCCTTTGTTTTCTAATGAGTTTAAAAAAATTTTATCTAAAAAAGACCATTGTCTAATGCTTACTGTATCAGTAACTGCTTTATAGATCATATCTAGTTTGGTATTTGAAAAATTTTCAGGAGGAGCTCCTATACTAAAAGAGGCATGATAGAATTTTTTAGTGCAGTACTCTAATTGCTTGAGTTCTTTTTGCAGTTGTTGCGTAAAAAATTCTTCTAATTCGATTAATTTTAAATCCAATTCTTTCTTGGTTTGGTGGACAAATCTTTGTAATTTCGACACTTTTCCAGTCATGATTTTATAAGACTCTTTTTGAATAACAGTCGCAAGTTCATTTTTGGGAGGTTTGTTTATAAGAAGATAATTTGAAATTAAAACAATGGAAAGTTTAGCTGGTTGATTATTTAAAGGGAAAATAGGAAAAGCGCTATGTTCGGGATAAAACTGCTCTATCTCTTCAACGACTCTATCTAAGCTAGGATTTGTATCTAATAGAATTAAAAGTTGATCCCCCTTTTTTTGAAGCTGAGATAACTGATACAAGCTTTGCCGTCTAAGAGAGGGGCTTAAGGTATCTAACACATTGAAAGCAGTAAAAAGCGAAACTTTTTTTCTTGCTGATCGCAGTTGCTGGTAAAGCATATCAATACTTAACTGATAAACTGTTTCTTGTCTTTGTAAAAGAGCACATTCGATTTTAGAAGGCTGTGTTTTGATTACTCTTTGTAAGGAGTTAGGCAAAAGCTTATAGCCAACTGCACTTCCTATTTCCACAATGGGTTGGTTATTAGAAGAGCACATAGCAATCAGCTCAGACAGAGCTTGATTTAAAGCAGGTAAAACAGGCGATCTAAAACCATTTACTTGCCACCAAGGATCTTCCATTTTCTCTTCTGGTAGCTGGCCAACGTATTGAGCAGGCTTTAAAAGTTTACAAAGTTCTTTATAGTCAAAATACTCTTCACTTGGTTTTTTAGAAAAAAAAGAGACAGCAGCTATTTTGGTCTTTTCTATCTCAAAAGCCTCCTCAAAGGTAGCAAGGGTTTTGTAAGGACAGATAGTAAATGACCATTTTTTTTTAGTTGAAGAAGAGGGGAGAATGGGGCAAAAATGAAGCGCTTTAATAATTTCAATGATTTTTTCTTTAGAAAGCTTTTTTGAACTAGGAACTTCCACTTCATCTTTTCCAAAATGAATCACTGCTTCATGGGCATAAAAAGCATTTTGGAGAGTAGACTGCTAAGTAAGTCATGGAGTGAAACTCCTTTGATTAAATGGATGCAAGGATGTTACAAAAACAGTAATTAAAAATTAGTAATTTTATTTAAAAAACTAAAAAAATTAAAATAGATAGTAATAATTAAAAATTATTTTAAAAAAATGAAAGGTTTATTTAGTCAGCAAAAAGTTGGAAAAAAAAGATGCAAGAATGAGCACTTTAGCTTTGCACTATTTAGGTAATTTTTTTTTAGCTTGAGTGAAGTTGACTTAGCGACTTTAGAGCGCAAAAGCTTAAATTCTAAAGCCGCAGATTAGCTACTTTTTGATCTCTTCAAATGCATCTAAAGCTTTTTGACGTGCTTCATTGTGGTCAACTATTGGCAAAGGATAGTCCTTGCCTAGCTCTACGCCAGCTTCTTGCAATACTTCTTTAGGTGCCTCCCAAGGACGATGAATCCATTTTTTAGGCAGCTTGGCTAGTTCAGGCACCCATTTTTTAATGTAGTCACCTTCCGGATCAAACTTTTCGCTTTGGGTTACGGGATTAAAAATACGAAAATAAGGCGCTGCATCCGCTCCACAGCCTCCTACCCACTGCCACCCCAAGGTGTTATTAGCTAGGTCTGCATCTACTAATGTATCCCAAAACCACTTTTCCCCTTCTTGCCAAGAAATTAAAAGATCTTTAATTAAAAAGGAGCCTACAACAAGTCTTAAGCGATTATGCATCCAACCCATTTGCCAAAGCTGACGCATACCCGCATCTACAAAAGGATAGCCAGTCATTCCCTTTTGCCAAGCTTGCAGATCTTTCTTACTTTTTTTCCAGGGAAAGTCTTCAAATTTTGACTGCAAAGGTTTTTCAGGAGTAAAAGGAAAATGATAGAGGAGATAGTAGCCAAATTCACGCCAGCAAAGCTGCCTTAAAAAGGCTTCCGCCTCTTTTTCTTTCAGCTTTTTTTCTGCTTTAACAGCATGCCAAATAGTATGCGGAGAGAGCTCGCCGTGATGAAGGTAAGGAGAAAGCATAGAAGTGGTCTTTTCGGCAGGAAAGTCTCTTTTTTCAGAGTAATGAGCAATGACAGAGTCAATGGCCTCTTGCAAAGCTTTTGCAGCATGTTTTTCTCCTGGCTGCCAGGCTTCTTCCAGCCCTTTATCCCAGTGAATTTTAGGCAATAAACCTAGCTTGTCTACTGTATCGGAATCGATCTTCCCTTTATAAGCGGTTGCTTTTTTGGGGGCCTCAAAAATATTGTTTGGTTCAGGGTGTTTGAGACACGTTTTCCAAAAAGGGGTAAATACTTGATAAGGCTCGTTTTGCTTATTTAAAACAGCCCAAGGGTTAAAGAGTAAAGACCCATTAAAGCTTCTGGCATCGATTTCTTCTTTTTTTAATTCAGACTTTATTTTTGTTGCTACTTCAATGGCCGCAGGTTCGTAGTTGCGGTTCCAAAATAGAGCCTGCGCTTCTGTCTCTTTTGCTAACTTTTTTAAAGTATCAAGATAGCTCCCTTGCTTAATAATGAGTTTCAGGCCGATATCAGATAGATCTTTTTCCAAGCTTTGCAGTGAGTGGTGCAGCCACCACTGGCTAGCAGCGCCCATAGGCCAATCTCCCTCCTCTTTAGGCGACCAAATAAAGAGGGGAATAATAGGTGCTTTTAGTTGAATAGCAGCAGCTAGTGCAGGCTGGTCTTTTAAACGGAGGTCTTGTTTGAACCAGACAATCACTGGTTTATCATTAGACTGAGTCACTTTTTTTTCTCCTATCTGCGTTAATGCTATTTAATAGTCCTCTTATCCTACTCATTTTTTTTCTTTTTTGGTAATTTAAAAAGAGGCGTTGCCAATCGCTTGAAAATTTTTTTTAGGAGATCATGATGGATCAATTAAGCCAATGGCTGCCTTCCGTTTTAGATGTGGCTACTGAAGCTGCTAAAGCAGGCGCCGAGCAGTTAAAAAAATATTGGCGAAATATAAGTAATTTGCGCCAAAAGAGTTTTAGTAGCGATTTAGTCACAGAGGCCGATGAAAAATCAGAGCAGGCCATATTAAAGGTGTTGACTCACTATTTTTCCACTCATCATATCCTATCGGAAGAAGCTGGTGCTAACGAGATAAGCTCTTCTTTTTCATGGGTAATAGACCCTTTAGATGGAACCACAAACTATGCGCATCACTATCCAGTATTTGCTATTTCTATCGGATTGCTCTATCAAGGTCAGCCTATCTTAGGGGTAATCTATCATCCTATTGCAGAAGAGATGTTCACTGCTTATCAAGGCGGTGGCGCTTATTTAAATGGGGAAAAAATCAAGGTTTCTAAAACTAAAGAATTAGATAAAAGTTTGTTAGCTACTGGCTTTGCTTATGATCGCGCCTCTCGCGAAGATAATAATTACGCTGAATTTTCTCATCTCACTAACCTAACGCATGGAGTGCGAAGAGGGGGATCTGCCGCGCTAGATTTAGCCTACGTAGCATGCGGCCGCTTGGATGGTTACTGGGAGTCGGGAATAAAAATTTGGGATATAGCTGCCGGTGTAGCTCTTATCCAAGAGGCAGGGGGAAAGGTTTCTGATTATGACCTTTCTGCTTTAGACTATTACTCAGGCAGAATACTAGCGAGCAATAGTTTATTACAAAAAAGATTAAGTGAGAGCTTGTTTAATAAAAACTAAATAATTATTTTTATTGTTATTTTGATATCAAGGGAAAACCTAATTAAGATATAGTTTGTTTAAGTTGTTAGTTGGTTTCTTTTTAGAATTAATAAGGAATTGGGTGCAAGTTCGTAAAAGAACCATTCCCAAGCTACCCCCGTAACTGTAGTCAGTTGATTTTATAAAAATTAAGCCACTGGAAAAATTTTTTCTGGGAAGGTTTATAAAATTGCAATACTGAAAGCCAGGAGACTTGCCATTAACATGAGATATAGAAAAATCGTTGGACGGGGTGTGCCAATGAGCAGATCGCTAAAGTTGTAATGCAGTCGGTTGCAGCTAGTCTGACTTATGACTCTTCCCGTTTTGTTTAAACACTTAACAAAAGAGTGAAAAGTTGTCTTTATGAATTGTAGTTATTTCCCTTTTGTTTTTACTATTTGGCGAAAATTTCCAATTGGTGGTAATAAGAGTTCTTCATTATTTACTAACAATGATCACTTATTTAAAGAAAAAGAAAAGTGGAGTCAAAGCTTTTGCTCTTCTTTGTTATCCTCTTCTTTTGAGGTAAAAAACTTTTCCCAAAATAAACTAAAAAATTTTTTAAAAAAAGTTCCTTTGCAAAGTTTAAAATCTGGATCAAAGATCAAGAATGTTTCTGCGTCTATTTTAAAAAATGAATGTGCCTTTACTTTATTAGAAAAGCAACAATCAAAAAGTGATAAAAAAACGATCGCTTTTTTTTCAAATTTTATCGAAAACTTTGTAGGAGCTTTAAATTTTTTTGATGGCAAGGATCCACCTACTACTATCTATGAAAAACATGTTGCTATTCAAATCTATTATCAGTTTTTTACCATTCCGATTGTAGTGGCGGGAATTTTACAGCCTCTAATCTTAATCACCTGGAAAGTTTACTTAGTTACTGCTGCTATTTTTGTAATTGCAGGAGCAGGCCTTTATATTTATACCAACTGGTTTCGGGCTTTTCCTTCAGAAATCCCTTATTGCGAAGAAATAAAAAAAAGCGCGGATATCGAGTTTCCGCAAGCAATTCATGGTCTGGAAAAAGAGACAGAGTCATTAATTTCTCAGTTGTCTGTAGAGAAAAAAAAGAATAGCTCTACTCCCGTCTTGTTACTCGCCGATTCTGGCGGAGGCAAAACTACTTTGGTCTATAAACTCTATCAAAAGATTAGAGAAAAAAAGGTTCCAAAAAGCCTTGAAAACAAGAAAATTTTTGTAATTAAAGGGGGGGAACTTATCGCCAAAAGCGCATTTGGAATAGGCGATAAACTCAAAGCAATTCAACAAAAATTAATGGGTTTTGAAAAAGAGACGATTATTTTTTTTGATGAAATTCATGCAGCTGTGCAAGATCCAGCTAGCTTTGAATTAGTGAAAAGCTTTTTGCGGACTCCTTCTTTACAGTTTATTGCAGCTACGACACTTACAGAATTTGAAGAGATAAAAAAAAAAGATAAAGATGGCTCTTTTTGTAGGCCCTTGTCTTACCTAAAGGTCCAACCCTATACTAAAGAACAATTACAAATAATCTTGCAAAAAATGATCGATCCTTTCTTACAGGAGCTATTTGATAGTAATGCTCTTGTAAACCAAATTATTGATCAGACTGATAGCTCTCCTTCTAAGCTCGCGCAGCCTGCTAAAGCAATTAAGCTTTTACAAAGCACCTTGTGCTCCCTTAGAAAAAAGCTTTTTTCATCGGCAAAACAAAAAGAGCTGGCAAGCGCTTATGCCCAACTAGAAAGGCTAAAAGAGGTCTATTTATCCTCTTATCCTTGCGCTAAAAGCGAAGAGATTCACAAGTTGCAAAATAAAATCACTCAGCTTGAGTTAAAAGCCAAGGAAGAGAAAAAAGAGCTGCTTTTAATGAAAAAAATATGGCAATTAAAACAAATGCAAAAGAAAAACCTTTTGCACTTAAGCTCTACTCTTCAGCAAAAAGCGCAAAAGAAGCTTAGTTTAAAAAAAGAAGAAGAAAAACTCTACCTCTTTACTAAATACTACTTTTTCCCTGCACTAGAGCAGGCTCTGCAAAAAATGAAAGAAAAACGAAAGCAAAGGCATTCTTTTTCTTTAAGTGATGACTTTGTCAAAAAAATTTACGAAAAAAAGTTTGTTAGCCAAAAAAGCATGGCCGCTAAATAAAAGCCATCAAAGAAAAAGAGGTAAGTGAGAAAAATTGATTGCTTTGAGCAAAGCAGTTAAAGTATACTATAGGCATGAGGGGCAATAGCTCAGTTGGTTAGAGCAACGGACTCATAACCCGTTGGTCCCTGGTTCAAATCCAGGTTGCCCCACTTTTTCAAAACATATTCACAACTGTGTTAGAATGGTATCTTAGCGCCTTATTAGATTTGCTTACCTTAGCAATTGCCACTAGCGTGGCACAATGGCGGTACACTAAGACCCTATACACTACAGTACTTCCCAGCAAAAGCAATCTTTTAATTGCTATCACTGCTCACGTTTTAATTTTAAAAAACGGAGATTAAGCAGAGTGGCAACCATTCAAAAACGGAAAAAGAAAGATAAAACTTATAGCTATCGTGTCATGATACGGGCCCAAGATGGGCATCCTAAAATTTCAAAAACATTCCCTACTTTCCAAGAAGCAAAAGAATGGGCTAGTCAAGAGGAAGCTCGACGCCGATTAGAAACCTATTTTCCTGAAAAAGCTAAGAAAAAACGCTTATTAGAAGAGTTAATTGATCGTTATCTTCAATTGCTTCCTCATACTCAACATAAAAGTTTGCGAGATATTAGCAGGCATTTGAGCTGGTGGAAAAGCAAAATAGGGAAAATGGTCCTTAATGAGGTTTCCGCTGAATTAATTTCAAAATATCGCAAAGAATTATTAGAAGGATTAACTCCAAAAGGTACGAACCGTACCGGGTCTACCGTTAATCGATACATGGCTTCTTTATCTGCTGTCTTTACATACGGAATGAAAGAGTGTGGATGGATAATAGAGAACCCTGTCTTTCGCGTTAGAAAATTGAAAGAATCTAAAGGGCGTGATCGTATTTTAAGCCCTGAAGAATTTGAAAGACTCTTACACGCTTGTACACAAAGTAGAAACCCCTATCTCGTGACGATTCTGTTAATTGCAGTAACAACAGGTGCTCGTCGAGGTGAAATTCTAGCTTTAAACTGGAATGATATTGTTTTTGATAAAAAATTAATTTGTATTAAAGACTCAAAAAATGGCCGTCCTCGTTCTGTTCCAATAGCTGAAGAAGTGGAAGTATGTCTTCAAGAGCATTTCAACAGACGTAATCCTCATATTTCTTTTGTTTTTCCTAGCCAGAAACGGTTTGGACAAATCTGTATTCGAAAAGCTTTTGACGAAGCACTTAAACGAGCAGGAATATCTAACTTTAGATTTCATGATTTAAGACATACTTTTGCAACCTATTCTAATAAAGAAGAAGGAGCTTCCAATATGGAGCTAATGACAGCAATGGGGCATAGCTCACCTCAAATGACTAGACGTTATACTCATTTAGACATCACTTATACAAAGAAATTAACCAATTCCGTCGTCAAACATTTAATAAGGAAAAATGATGCGGAAAAATAAACATGAGAAGCTAGCTGAATATATGAAAAGATTAATTATTGAAATTGATTTTTTTACTTATTCTAACTTTAAAAAGGTATTTAGTTTTGAAGACTCTACTATTCAAAAATTAGAACCTCATGCAATAGATATCCATCACTATTTATTAAATTCTCCATTTAAAGACACTGTTTTTACATGTTTAAAAGGCTTAGAGATTCTTAAGCCTGAGGCAAATTTAAAAAGAGAGCTATTAAAAATATATTTTTTATCTTCATTCTTACAACCCATATTTAAAGGTAAAAAGGATTTTAAAAAATTACATACTCAAAATTTACACCAAAGAAATGAGATTTTAAATAAAACTTTAATTTATCCTTTTTACGAAGCTCTATTACACTGTTCTAATTTTGGAGAAGAAACAAATTGTTATGATTGGTTTGAAGAAGAAAATGAATCGATAAGGACGAAAAATAGATGGGAGGCGATAAATAGAAATGATAAACAATATGTAAAGTTACAAGCAAATCTTACTAGGAATGCTTTTTCATACTTTAAGAATTTTTACGATAATTTACTCAAATGTAATAAAAAGAAAAACTTGAAATCCATTGAAACTGTACTAGAAGCGGGGATTTTTCCAAAAGAAGATGATTCAATCTGCATAGCTTATAAAAAAGTTTTAACTAATAAAAATCTGAATATATCTAAAAATACATATAAGGTACTTAACTTATGGAAAGCAGAATTAGAAAAAGTAATAAAAAATGATTTAAAATGGGATCTTTTAATAAGCGATAAGATACCTATTTTGATAGCAGATATATTATTTGGTAAACCAATTAATACAAAAAATTGCATCTCAAAAAAGTCAGATTTTGCAATTGATCGCATTACAGCATCAAAAATTATTTTTTATTTTGCAGATAATTTTATCCGTAATCCAAAAGAAAAACATCTAGGAGAAATAGCATGTATTTTGTGGATAATTATATGGGCGACTTACAAACAGAGGGGTTATAAAGAAAGAGGTATAAATATT
>CATLPS010000056.1 GCA_950054535.1 uncultured Chlamydiae bacterium
ACAAAATGAAATATTTTTAATAAAAAATTTAAGATATTAAAAAATAATGACAGAAAAATGGCTTTGTTGCATAAATAAGTTTAAGTTATTGATATTTAAATACTTAAGCAGATTACTGTTTTTTCATAAATCGATGATAATTAACGACTTAAATGATTTATGCAACAAAGCCCAGAAAAATTAGAACTGTAATTGATCTCTAGTAGTGCCTCTCATAAACTCAGCCGAAGACATAAGTTTACGCCCTTCGAGTTGCACTTCTAAAAGCTCTAATGCATTGTCTGCTGCCGCAACGATAAGGTTAGCATTTAAGTGATCAGGATTTAATATTTTTCCAGGTTTTTGATGGGGGTGAAATAAAATACGAGTACGATTAATTTTTAATCGTTTGCGAACTCCCCGAAATAGGATCCAGCACCAAGCGCCTGGATAAGGGTTTACGCCTCGCACTAAATCATGAATCGCTTGCGCAGATAACTGCCAATCAATTTCACACTCTTCTAGCTCTATTTTAGGGGCTAAAGTTGCTAAAGAGTGATCTTGCGGCGTCTGAGACAAATTGCCTAAAGGAATTTTTTGAATAACATATAAAAGGGCCTCTTTTCCCACGTCACAAAGCGTTTGCTCCACTTCGCCAAAATTTGTTTCTGGACCAATTGGTATTTTTACTGTATGGATCATGTCCCCAGCATCCATTTTCCGCACCATATGCATGATTGTAACGCCTGTTTCCGATTCTCCTTGTATGATACTGCGCTGAATAGGAGCTGCTCCACGATATTTTGGTAATAAGCTAGCATGTAAGTTAATACACCCTAGATGAGGCATATCCAGCAAGTGTTGCTTAATAATTTCTCCATAAGCAACTACTACAAACAAGTCAGGATTTAATTCTTTAAGTGTGGAAGCAAACGAAGGATCAGAAACAACTTCTGGTTGATAAAGAGGAATATTAGCGTGTTTTAGAGCCGTAATTTTCACCGGCGTTGCACTAGGAGTCTTCGTTCTTCCCTTTGCTCGATCAGGTTTTGAAATGATGGCTACAATATTAACCTCATTTGCAAAAAGAAAGTCTAAAACCTCTGCCGCAAAAAGAGGCGTTCCAAAAAAAACCACTCGAGTCATCTTTTAAATCACCTATTATCAAAATGAGCGAAAGCGCTCTCCTTTTGTTCCTCTTCTGCTTCTATAAACTCTTCCTCTACTTTCTTAAGTCCCATCAAACCTCTTTTCGTCTGACGACAAAAGTAGATAAAGTGTTCTACTTCGGGAAATAAAGTTAACTCTTTTTCAATTCTATTTAAAGCATCTTCAAAGCGCAGCTGAGAGCGATAAAGTAGTTTAAAAGCCTTAGAGAGTTCTTGCCTTACCTCTAATCGGTAACCGTGCCTTTTTAAACCTATAATATTCAAACCACCAAATTTATAAGGAATGCCCGCTCCAATAGTAAAAGGAGGGATATCATGCGTAACTCGGCTCATTCCTCCTACCATGGCATTGCGGCCCACTCTAGTAAATTGATGGATAGGAGTCATACTACCGATAATTGCGTGATCTTCAATCGTAACATGTCCGGCCAAAGTGGCATTATTCACTAAAATGACTCGATTTCCTATGATACAATTATGAGCCACATGGCAATAAGCCATGATTAAACAGTGGTCTCCTATTTCTACAATAGAGTTTTCTTGACAAGAGGAATTAATCGTAACAAACTCTCGAATATCACAATTTTTTCCAATTTTTACATAAGTCTTTTCACCTTGGTATTTTAGGTCTTGTGTTTTAGTACCAATTACGGCGGAAGGGTAAATAGTAGTTCCAGCCCCAATAGTTGTATAACCGTCAATATAAGCATGCGATTTAACTGTCACATTGTCTTCTAGAACAACATAAGGGGAGTTAATTACAGCATAGGGCTCAACAACAACATTTTGTCCTATCTTAACCCCTTCCGCTATGATAGCGGTGGGATGAATTTGGCTATTTTTTTTCATCGTTGTCAGTTTTTTTAAAGATTTATTATTCATCCATTTTCTCTCAAATTTGACTTTTGTCCACAAAAACAAATCCAATTTCTCCTTCAGCGGCTACTTTGCTATCCACCAAAGCTTCCGCTTTAACTTTTCCGCCCTTACTACTAAAGTGAAGTCCTTGACAACGCAACAAAAGAACATCTCCTGGTTTGACAGGCTGGCGGAATTTAGCATGGTTGACATTTAACAAGACAGCAAGTTTGTTTTCTTTGCTTTTTGAATGCACTAAAATAGCTCCCGCCTGTGCTAATGCTTCTAAGATGAGCACTCCGGGCATGATAGGAGAGCCTGGAAAGTGTCCTTGAAAAAAAGACTCATTCATTGAAACATTTTTTTGAGCTAAAATATATCCTTTATTCAAATCCATCTCGATAACTCTATCAACTAATAAAAAAGGATAGCGATGTGGTAGAATGTTTAGTATTTGTCCGATATCGAGCATTGTGCTTTGATCGATCGTATGGTCCATTAACGACTCTCCGTTACAATATGATTATAGAGTACTTTGGCAAAAGCATGATTAGAAGGATGGCCTGATTTAACTGCAATAATATGCGCTGTAAAATCAACGCCAATAAGCGAAAGGTCTCCTATTAAATCCAAAATTTTATGACGAGCCATTTCATTATCAAAATAAAGTCCTCCCTTACTTAAAATAAGGTCATCTTTTACTACCACTGCATTATCCAAGCTTCCTCCTTTAATTAACCCTTTGTCTATTAAAGTAGATAGCTCTTCATATAAAGAAAATGTTCTACATGGAGCAATTTCTTTTTTATATATTTGTGGCGTAATCGATAAAGAAAAAAATTGCGCTTTTAAAAAGCGGTTGTTTTCGTAGTTTAATGTATAACTAATGCGGTAATCATCGCAAGGCAAAGCTATTAAATCAATTCCACCTTTTGACCAATAAAGAGGCTTTTCAATTTTTACAACTGGTAAAAAATTTGACTGCTCGACAACCCCTGCCTCTTCTATCATCGCTACAAAAATATCGGCACTTCCATTTCCTACTGGTGGTTCGATATTAGAAATTTCAATCATTAAATCATCTATTCCAAAAGCTTTTACGGCAGAGAGTAGATGCTCAACCGTGTGAATAGAGAATTGATCATTTCCTATTGTTGTACTACGGTTAGTATCCTTTACGGAGTTTAATAAAGCAGGAATAGTAGGACAGTCTGGTAAATCTACTCTTTTGAAAATAATTCCAGTTCCTTCTTTAGCAGGGCAAAATTTAATGTAAACTTCTTGACAAGTATGAATACCGATTCCAGAAAAAGAGATGGACTTGCCTACCGTGCGCGCTTTGCGAAGCGAAACAGACAAGCATTGATCAATTTCCACAGAAAAACCTTCTATTTTTTTCGCAAAATTGCACTTAGAAAAACGAAATATTATAAATCACGCTAGATTTAAAGCAAGGGGTTTTTAAAGACAAAGCTTTTAAATACAACTAGATGAACAAAAAAATAGTCAAATAGTCTTATTTTTTTATCCATAAAATACCATATAACATTTTTAAAAAAAAGTAGAAGAAAGAACAGCTAATTAAAGTGATAATAAAATGGTCGCCCCAATAGGTATAAAGTGTGGAAAAGTGATAAGTGGGTACTGATGCTTTAAGAAGACCTGCTTTTTCATAAGAAAAATCTTTTTCTTCTCCCCATACCGCTACGATTTGACCCAAACTATCAATGACACTAGTAACCCCTGTGTTACAAGCGCGCACTAAAGGAATACCATTTTCTACCGCTCTTAATCGTGAATGATCAAAGTGTTGTTTGGGAAGTTTTGAAAAAGGATACCAGCCATCATTTGTTAAATTAATAAAAAGCTCCGCTCCTTTTAAGCGATTTTCTCTCATAAGATGGCCAAAAATTTCTTCATAACAGATAGATGGACCTAAAGGAACGGGGCCATTAAAAATACGAGCGCTTTTACCACTTGAAAAAGAACCACTTACCCCATATTTTGCTGCCCACATTTGACACCATTTAAAGGGAATATATTCTCCCATCGGTACAAGCACTCTTTTTTCATAGCGATTTACTTCTACCGGTTTATCTTTTTTACGAGGCTGAAAATGTAGAGCGGCACTGTAGGACTGTACAATTTTATTATTTTCAAAAAGCTGATCCTCTAAGCCGATAACTAAATGAGCATGAAATAAATTTGCCAGTGCTTGAGAAAAATAACCATTATTTACATACCACCTCTCTTCTCCACCCACTTTCATCAAGTCGGCAAATGGTGGTTGCAAAGGGGGCAGATAGCGAGCAGAAGCAAAGCCAAAAAAATCTTCCCATATCTGAACTGCTTGTTCATAGGGAAAAACCAAAAGATAAGTTCCATATGGAACAAGGTTTTCCGGTAATACAACAAGCTCTATAGAAGCTAGCTGATAAGGAGCAAGAAGAGTGAAAATTTTTTTCCATTGGCCGATTAAAAATTGGCTTATTTGATCAAAATTAGCAAAGCAAATTTTTTCTTCTACAGGAAAAGCAGTTTGTACTAAGAGAGTCTCGATATATTTAGGTGATTGGCTTGCTAAATGATTGTGCCATCTTAAATGAAAAAAACCAAAAAGATAAGGAAGAGCAGCAATAGTAAATGCAATGATTAACCACTCTTTTTTATTTTTTAGCCAGGCTTTTAATACGAACAAATTAGTAATGATTACCCAATAAGAAAGAAAATAGACTCCTCCAATAGAAGCTAATTGCATGGAATAGATAGAACCGGTTAAAGCAAGCCCGACAGGATTAAATGGAAAACCCGATAAAATAAAGAGACGTAACCACTCTAATAATGTCCAACAAGCAGCAATTGCAAATAGATTAGACCAGTTTTTAAGTGATTCATAGGTAACTAATAAAGAAAGAGCTCCCCACTGCAAACCCAATAATAAAGAGGTAATATAAAGAAATAGATAGATATAGAGGTAGGGATGGGAAGTTACCCAAGAAAGCTGAATCATTTGCACACAGGCAAACCAGCTAGAGGAGATACAAAAACGGGAAAAAGGGGTGGAAAATGAAAGAAGTGCTTTCCAAAAAAAGGCATATCCTGCAAATGCAGCTACAAGACCGCTCCACCAAAACCAAGCGGGCTGACCAAAAGCAACTAAAACAAGCGAAAAGGCCATCCACATAAAAGAAGAGAGCTGTTTTGTCATATTTTTTACTTGAAATTATTAAAAGAGAGCAGTTGCGAATCAATTAGTTTTTCTAGTAAAGACTTTGGCGAAATAGGTGGATCTTCTGCAAGCGCTTGATGGTAAAGAACGGTAGAAGGCGTTAAAGCAGGTAGTGTATTTACTTCTATAATAATTATTTGCTCAGTTAAATAATTAAAAAAAAGATCAATTCTAGCATAGTTTTGAATTTGAAGTTTTTTTGCAACTTTTTGCATTCTATCTTTGATGAACTTTAAGTGATCTTCAGAAATAAGAAAAGATGGCGGTGGCGTTAAATTTACCCCTGTACCCCCTTGAAACTTTTCTTCTAAGGTTAGTACCGCGCCTTGCGCAACAGTGATACTTGGGTTAAAAAAGTAATAACTACCTCTACTTTCTGTTAAGCCTATCGTTAATTCGATCCAACCATCCATTGCTACATGCAGGAGGCGTTGGTTTTGGATAGTAATTTGATCAGTTTGTACATAAGGCTCGATTAAAAATTCCTCTTCTTTGTGAAACAAAGGAAGCTCAACTGCATTGATTTGTCTACAAAACGTATGGCTAGGGATCATGCTAGCCCCTTGTTGTAAGTAGTCAAAATAGAGCTGCAATTCTTTAAAACTAGTTAAAAGAACAATACCTGCCGAACAGCCATCCTTGCGAGGCTTAATCATTAGTTTGTCACTGTTTAAAGAAGTACAAAAATGATTCCACGTAGCAAGCCAATCGCTTAGCTCCAGTTTATTGGTAGAGGGTTTAAAAGAGATTTTGGGTAAAGAGGTAATTTTTGGATCGGCCAACTGGTCTACTAAAACTCCCGTTAAGTATTTATCTATGCAGATAGCAGAGACGGCTGCATTAGAGCCATTAAAAGGAATTTGATAAGCCTCAAGTTTTTTTTGAAATGTGCCGTCTTCGCCCGTTCCTCCGTGCATAGCTAAAAATAAAAAAGCCTCCTCTGTTTTAATTTTTTTTAAAAAATTATTTAAAGTAAATTTTTTTACGCTATTAACGGGTAAATGCTCAATATTTAGACTTTTACAGATCTGCTCCACTAATGAAGAGCACTTTTCTAGCCCTTTTTTTGCATTTAAGCAACTTTGGTATACTTCTTCTACAGTATGCTCTAAAGCATAGCTATAGGCAAGTTGCCAAACCTGGCCTTTTTGGTCGTACAAACAAGGAATAGGGCGATAATCATCTGACTTTAAAAGCTTTAGCCATACATTTGTACCACTCATCAAAGAAACCTGCCTTTCTGCATTATTATTTCCAAAAAGTACATAGACAGGTTTTTTCTCTTTTTTTTTGTCTAAACAAAAAGATGGGAAAGCCACTTTATTGCGCATACAACTATTTTTAAGAATATAGAGTAGAGTTTGCTGATGCGTCATGCCAATCAATGCTGTTTGGCGAAAGAGAAAGCTGTTTTGCTCTAAACCACTAATAGGATTGATATCGGCAAAACAAATTTGGCCATCTGCCAAAACCCATCCATCAAGACGCACAAAATCATGCATCTGAAAGAGATCAAAAATCTGCTGCGCCCCTTTTCTAATTTGCTCTATAACTACTAAATCAAATTTAGGTGGAGTATAATAAGCGACCTGATTGGTGGGTAAATACTTACGTCTATAGTCTAATAATTGATGGTTACTATAATCCATTTCTATGTGCGTAGGAATTAAAGCAACTGGCTGACCATTGTGAGCTTGTAGTACTACTACAGTAAACTCGTGACCTATGCAAAAAGGCTCAATGAGGACATAGTCATCTATCTCAAGTGCAAAAACTTCTTCACATCTCTGTTTGGCTTCTTGCGGACTGGAAACAGAAAAAACCCCAATAGAAGAACCTCCCTGCAGCGGTTTTACAATTGCACGATTTAACTGATGCTGATGAAAAAAATGGATAAGTTTTTGCTCTTTTAGCAAATCTTTTTTTTGCAAACATAAATTTGGCAAAGTGAAAAAATTGTGCTCTTTTAAAACCAATGAAGCGCGGTACTTATTAAACATTTGCTTGCAGCTTGCCCCTTTAGACCCTACATAAGCAACGCCAAACTCTTCTAAAAGTTGTTGTAGTTTCCCGTCTTCTCCAAATTTACCATGAACGGTAGGAAAGACTAAATCAACTGAGTCAAAAAAATAGTGAAGTTGTTCTTTTTCAATTTTTTTTGACAATGTATCTAATTTAAAATCAAAGTCGCTAGGAGTATTAGAATAGAGCTGATTTAAAGAAAGTTGGTAAAAATCAAGGTTTAAATCTACATATAAAGGGATGATTTCAATTTGCTCGCAAGTGAGATGGTCCATTACAGAGCGAGCAGAATTTAAAGAAATACCTCTTTCATGGGAAGGCCCGCCACAAATAAGAGCCACTTTTAACATAAGTTACCTTTAAAACAAAAGCGGCTTTTAGACCGGATAAAAAGCTTTTTTAAATTAAATTTTTTAATAAAAAATAAAAGTAGCTTAACTGTTTTTTAGTTTAAGCTATCATTTTTTGATAAGTGAATTTTGCCAAAATATTAGCAGAAGAGCCTACTTAAAACAACTCATCATTTTGTAAGGATAGAGGAAAAGCGATGTTTTGAAACATCCATGAAGTAATCAGATAAAAAGCAGTTCTTTAAATATTGAAGCACTGCTTTTTATCTATTTAATTTAAGAATCAAAACTAAATAAAGATTTGAGTTTGTCTCCGATTGCAGAAAAAGTAGATTTTGGTTTTTTTTGCTTAGAGGAGATTTTATCGCTATCTTTTTTAGTTTTGGAAACTCTTTTTTTAGATGCTTTTATCTTTGGAGATGGCGCCTGTAGCTCTTTTGAAGATTTTAAAACTGGCTTTTTGACAGCTGCTTTTTCTTCTTTTTGAGAAAGCGCCTTTAAAGAGGCCTTAGAAAGGCCAGCGGTTGCTTTTCCTTCCGGTTGTTTTTTAGTTAATGGCCTATTTTTTATTACACTATCTTTTTTAGGAGCCGTTTTTTTCTCTGATTTTTTATCTAAAGTATTTTTTGTAACAGCAGGTTTTTGCAGACTCTCTGTTTTTTTATTTTTGAGATTTACATAAGAAGTACTTTTTTTACTTTTAGAGGTCAAATCACTTGAGCTTTTTTTCATCTTTTTTTTGGGGGCTGACTTTATAACTGCTGGCATATCTCCTCCACACCCTTAATATAATTCGGATTTAACTCTCTTTTTAAAATATTTTCAACTCTATTTTCACCGATAATTTTCTCCAGTTTAAATAAGAGAAAAAGGCAAAGAGATACTGTGATTCCCTTCTTTACTTTTTATCGAATTTTTTCTAAAATACTTCCATGTTTGGTGAGTCAAGCAAATAACCCGAATAGACAGTGGAGGGATATGTCTTCTGTTAAAAAGAAGCGCAAGTATAAAATTGCGAAACATAAGCGTAAAAAGCGTAGCCGACGTGATAGGCACAAAACAAAATAAGGGCTTTAGGTGGTGAAAACAGACTATCTTTTTTAAAATTTTAGCTTTAAAAACCACCGCTCTTTTTTTGTCCTACATTTAGAAAAAATTCCTAAATCCATTAGCTTTTTATTATTATTTTTGTTTTAGGGAAATTAAATACTTCCTAATAGCATTTTTAAGTTAGCTTAATAAGCGCTAATTCGCTGATCTTTAAGGTCTATTTCTAAATGTAGGAGAAAACTGCCGATAAAAATAAAACAGAACTGAAACTTTCATTACTTATCGCTTTTATCACTTTTCCAATAGCAAAATTATAAAAGCTGTCATCGCAAAAGTATCGCTTAAAACTTTAAATAAAACCTTAAAAACTCTTTTTCTCCTATTTTTGCGCTAAAAAATTAGGTGGATCTTGAATTTAGACAGGTAAAAAATAGACGATAAAACTATTTTAGTTTTTACTTTTTTCATTTTAAATGGAGTCTTGTATGTGGAAATACCCTTTTCTTTACGACATCATTGTCATAGGCGCTGGCCATGCTGGCTGTGAAGCAGCACTAGCAGCAGCTAGAATGGGGATGCGCACTTTGCTTCTTACCATGAACTTAGATACTATTGCAAAAATGAGCTGCAATCCCGCTATTGGAGGAATTGCTAAAGGCCATATGGTTAGAGAAATCGATGCTCTTGGCGGCGAAATGGCAAAAGTAATTGATGTGACGGGCATTCAATATCGCATGCTCAATGCAACCAAAGGACCTGCAGTCTGGGCCCCACGCGCCCAAGCAGATAAAGTTGCTTATCAAACAGAAATGAAGCACCGCTTAGAGCGCACTGCTAATTTAGAGATTAAGCAAGGAACAATTGAAGACCTTATTGTTAAAAATGATAAAATCCAAGGCGTTTTAACTAAAGAAGGAATCGAGTACTGTTGTCAAGCGGTCATTCTCTCTTCTGGCACATTTTTAAGAGGACTACTCCATATTGGTGAGACAAACTATTCTGCCGGTAGAGCCGGTGATCAACCCGCAGTTGGCATGTCTGCAAGTTTACAAAAGTATGGCCTTCAATTGGGAAGACTAAAAACAGGTACGCCGCCGCGCGTGAATAAGCGTTCCATTGATTATAGTTATACAGAAGAGCAGCCTGGGGATGAGGGTGTAAAATTTTCTTATGAAGATGAGGGCAGACCGAGGCTTCCCCAAGTTTCTTGTCATATTACTTACACTAACGAAGAGACTAAACGCATTATTTTAAATAACCTACACCGCTCACCTATCTATTCTGGTCAAATTCAAGGCGTAGGTCCTCGTTACTGCCCTTCTATTGAAGATAAGGTGATGCGTTTTGCCGATAAAGAGCGCCATCAAATTTTTCTTGAGCCCGAAGGCTTAACTACGGAAGAGGTCTATGTGAATGGCATCTCTTCTTCTTTACCATTTGATGTCCAGTTAGAGTTTATTCGTTCTATTCCTGCTTTGCGGGAAGCAGAAATTATGCGCCCTGCTTATGCAATTGAATATGATTATGTGATTAGCGGACAAATAGATGCTTCTTTACAGTGTAAAAATATAGAAGGTCTTTTTTTAGCAGGGCAAATTAACGGCACTTCAGGATATGAAGAAGCTGCGGGCCAAGGACTGATGGCGGGTATTAACGCTGCTAACCTTGTCATGAAAAAACCTGCGCTTATTTTGAAGCGCTCAGAAGCTTATTTAGGAGTAATGATCGATGATTTGGTTACAAAAGGACTAGATGAACCCTATCGCATGTTTACTAGTCGTGCCGAGCATCGCCTTCTTTTACGTCAGGACAACGCGGATTTGCGTTTAAGCAGCCTAGGATTTCAAGCAGGTTTAATTAGTTCCGAGCGCTACGCTAAAGTTTGTCACAAACAACTTACAGTGGATAGCGAATGTGCGCGTTTAGAAAAAGTGTTTAAGCAAGTAGATGGCAAGGGATATACGCTTGCACAGCTTATTTGCCGACCAGAAAATAGTTATCATGAACTTTTAAAATACTATCCTGAGTCACTTAAAGACTTTGGAGAGGAAATTAATTTTCAAATTGAAGTGAACTTAAAATACGCAGGTTATATTCAACGTCAAAAAACAGAAGTAAATAAACTATCTCACGTAGAAAACTTGCTTATTCCTAAAGATTTTGCTTTTGATCAAGTTGCTGGACTTAGAAATGAGGCTAGGCAAAAGCTCAATCAATTTTCGCCTGAAAACTTAGGGCAGGCCCTCAGAATTTCTGGTGTTTCGCCAGCAGATATTTCTATTCTGATGATTGCACTGATGCGATATCGCAAAGCGGATGAGGGAAAAAATGTTGCCACTGCACCTTGTTAATTTAAAAAACCTCTCTATTTTAGAGCAGTTGCAATATGAAGAAGCTCTTTTAAGGGCTGATCAGCAAAATTGGTGCTTAATCAATGATGGATCTTTACCCGCCATTGTCATGGGCATTTCTTGTCAATTTGATCAGCTCGTCGATTATCACAAACTTTTAACTATTCCCCTTCCGGTAATTCGGCGCTTTAGTGGAGGAGGAACCGTAGTAGTAGACCAGCAAACCATTTTTGTTACTTTTATTTTCAATTCAAAGTCCGTGCCTGTAGCTCCTTTTCCTCTGCCTATCATGCGTTGGACGGAAATGATTTATCGTCCTCTATTTAAAAATTTTCCTTTTCAGCTCAAAGAAAACGACTATGTGATTGCAAATAAAAAAATAGGGGGGAATGCTCAGTCCATTATAAAAAATCGCTGGCTACACCACAGCACTTTTTTGTTTAAATACAATCCTCAGCTCATGAATCTTCTTTTGCAACCATCTAAAGCGCCTCCTTATCGCTCTAATCGCAAACATGAAGAGTTTTTAGCTACTCTTTCTCTTTACTGGCAATCGATTGATCAGTTTAAAATAGAGCTGATAGATGAATTAAAAAAAAATTTTTTATTAGAGGTAGTAGAAGAAAAAAAGCTGCAAGAGATCTTGAAATTACCTCATCGCCGCGCTACTACTTTGCTTGACTGGCAAAGGTAAAAAAAACTGCCTGATGGGGGAGACCAAAGGGCTCTTATCAACCGTTTTTGAAAAAGTGGGTCCGCTTCTTAAAAGCGATTTTTACTTGCTATTTTAGTAAAAGCAAGCTAGTCGATTTTAACGTTGTGGTCCCATAAACGATAAGTATCGTTGATTGGCATCTA